>JASFMO010000001.1:0-34600 GCA_050117535.1 Gemmatimonadales bacterium
GCTTTCTTGCCCCATTCCGCCGTCGCCATGATGTAGGGCTCGGCCATTCCCGTGTTCAGCCAGGCCTCGAGCAGATAACGTCCCTCGTCGGCGAGGAAGGCGTTCTGCCCTGTGTTGGCCAGATAGAGGAACTGAATGTACTCCCAGCTGGTCGGCTGGTACATCAAAGCGATCTCGGCGTACTGCGCCGAGCCGCCGGGCACGTCCAGCTGGAAGATGTCGAAGTAGTTGTAGAGGCCCCCCGCACCGGGGTTGCCGAACTGGTCGGCCGGCTCGGGCAGGGCATTCCGCACCCGCGCCTCGTCGTAACTCATGCCGTAGGGCGGGATGCGGTTGTCCTTGACGATGGTGTTGTTGAGCACGAAGTGGAACGTCTTGAACGCCGTTCCAGGGGTGCTCCCGCCCAGCTCGCCCAGCGTGTGGGTAACCGCACCCGTCACGCGATCGTAGGACAGCGGCATGCTGGACGGATAGCCGAGCTTCAACAGCGTATCGGCCCACGCCTGCGTCATCCCGGGATGCGACTCGTAGATCCTGGTGTTCGGATCGTTCAGGTCGAGGATCGAGTTGACGCTCACCGCTTGCCCATCGAGTTGCACGCCAATCGTACCGTAGGCGCCATCCTCTCGCATCAGGTCGCCGTTGCTGTCGTACCACTTCACGTTCAGCCACATGCGCCGACCCTCCGGGTAACCGGAGATCAGCTTGTGGCCCGTGTGGTTGATGATCTTGACGGTGTTGGTGGGTTCATCAACGATCAGCGTTGCCGCCTGGCTCAACTGCTTCAACGCCCGGATCTTGCCGGCGTTCAACGCGTCGATCTGAACCGTGCTCAGGCCACCGCCCAACCGCAGCCACCCTAGCCCATCGAGATACTGGATGGCGTCCGGCACCCAGTAGTTGCCGCCCGTCATGTCGTGGAGCGGCAGGTCGTCGCGGATCGGGGCGCCCTTCTTGTTGCAACCGGCGCCCTGCACCGGACGCAAGTGGCAGGTCTGGCACGTGTAGGTGCGCTCCGTACCGTCGACGTAGTTGGGCTCATTGGGGTGGCCTGTGGCCGTTGCGCTCTGGTAGCCGGCCAGCAGCGCGCCAGCCTGCAAGTCGGCCGGCAGATCTCCGAAGAGGGAGAGCGGGTAGTCGTCGAGGCCGCTGGCCGTGAACTCGCTGAACGTGCGCTCGACGATGCCGTACATGAACGGGAAGTTGTTGAAGGCGGCCTTGCCCCCCACCGGTGCGCCGGGCACGCCGCTCGCCGTGACGGGATCCGCCGTCGCCTGGGCGCCCTGGTTGGGTGCCAGGTCGCCCACCGCCGGGTTCGAGACGTCGTGGCAGGTGCCGCAGAACGCCTTGTCGCGGTGGAACGCGGATGGGTCGGCCTGGTGCCGTGCCGCGGCGTCGCTGTAGGGGCCGAGCTTGGCGCCGCTGGCCGACAGCACGAACATGCCGCTGCCGTAGTAACCCGTCGGTGGGGTGCCCTCGTCGTTGGCGATGAACGGCGCGAACTGGACCCCGGGGTGCTCCGACTCATCCGGGTTGACCATCGTGTGGCAGAGGTCGCACTGCACGCCCTCCCCGTCCTTCTCCTGCAACGCCGAGCCATCCGTTGGCGTCGAGCGCCCGTCGACCCAGCCGTCGGGCGAGTGGCAGCGGATGCACAGGTCGCCGGCGCCGTCGAAGTCCTGCTCGGCGATGGCGAGCGTCGCCCAGAAGAGGGGGTCGCGGCCGGCGTTGGCCATCATACTGCCGCGCCAGTTGAAGGCGGGCTCGACGTTGAGGTCGTAACCGCCGTGGCAGTTGTCGCAACGGTCGGGGGTCTCGAGCGATGAGACCTGGCGCGGCTGGGTGCCGGGCTGCTCGATGTCGGTGGGGACGATATCGGCCAATATCGCCCAACCGCCCAGCAGCACGACGAAGGCGAGGGCCGAGAGCTTGCGAGCGGACATGGTGGATTCTCTCCCGTGGGAAGGTGCAGGGCTTGGGCACGCGCCGTGGTTATCACGATCCCGTTCGGCGGGCGCCGACTCGAGCGCGCACGAAGATGCTGATGGTTGGGGGCTACCGCGAAGGGCGGCAATGGGCGTGCCGGCGAGTCGTTGAGGAATCGGCTTCCCCGGCGAGGGCGCTCGAGTGCCGCCGTTCGATAGTTCGGCGATCCGATCAGCGGCGGAATCGCTCGAAAAGCAGGCGTGTTGGCACGGAGAACAGGAGAGCGATAATAAGCATTATGATCGTATTCACATGTCTTTCTGGCCCATTGCCTCTGATGGACGGCTGCGACGCTTCGCGTCGACCCGCGACGACAGCTCCGAGCCGCGGCGCGCCGCTCTGGCCGGATCGAATTCCGGCCTCCATCGTGCCGCGCATGTCTCGACTCGTGACAACCCCGGCCCCCGAGGCGAAAGCAGGATGGGCGGGTGTTTAAGCCCAGAGGTGCGGGCGATGCGGAGCGGTGGCGGAAGGGGGCGATATTGGTAGTTTCAGGGCGCCCGCGACCGTTCCGGCGGTCGACACGGGCAAGCAGGTGGGAACGAGATCGAACGATTACAGCGAGGTATTGATGATTAAGCGAATGGTGATAGCCGCGCTTCTGCTGTTCGTGTCCGGCGAGGCGCTTGCCCAGGAGGTGCCGTTCCAGGCGACGGAGGCGTACCGGGCCTATCAGTTGGACCGACTCGAAGCGGATCGAGCGCTGTATCTGGCGATGGTCGACAGCATGAGCGACGAGGCGTTCATGGAGGGCGGGATGCACGGGTTCGCGATGCGGACGCGCCGGATCGTCCGTCGGATCAACTTTTCCCACGTGCGGCTGGCGGGCGGCCATGGTCCTGCGTTGCCGACGGCGGCCGAGGCGATGATGCGGGATGGGCTAAAAGAGTACATCAATGGCGTTTACGATTACGGTGCCGAACTGCTCATGTCACAGTCGGAAGAGAAGCGCCTGGCGACGGTCGACTTGTTCAGCACGCGGCTGCCCATGTGGCGGGTGTGGGATGCGCTACACGAACAGGCGTTGTGGAACGCCGGACAGCTGGTGCACTTCTTCCGCGACCGCAACCTCGTGTACCCCACGCCGCCCTTGACCAGCGACGCCGCTCCGGCGGCTGAGGAACCGCCATCGGGGACTACCCACTAGCACGCTGGTATCACGCAGAAAAAGAAAAGGGCCGCCCGAGGGCGGCCCTTTGGTCAAGCGCCTAGACCGTCTTCCGGTTAGGCGCCCTCCCCCACGTGCAGCACGCGCATCATCTCGTGGTCCTCGTGGGACAGGATGTGGCAGTGCCAGACGTAGCGTCCAGGCTTGTCGAACGTCGCCTTGATACGGGTGACCTGGCCCGGCAAAGCCGTGACCATGTCCTTGGGCGCGTTCTCGACGTACCCGGCGGGCTGCGATACGGCAGCGCCCAGCTGAATGTTCTCCAGTCGGAAGCCGTTGCCAAGCAAGCCGTTGTGCTGCACCACCGGCTGGTCAACCACGTCCGCCGTGAACTCCTGGCGCGTAACACCGTAGTTGGCGACATCACCGGTTCCAACCTGGAAGTTCACCAAGTGCAGGTGCACCGGGTGGCCGTCGCCTGTGGCGTTGTAGATCTCCCAGATCTCGGTATCCCCGAGCTTCGGGTTCTCTGTCGTCGGGCTGTGCCAGGCGATCGAACCCTCCATCTGTCCAACGAGACCGGCGTTTATGTAATCCGCCGTGTTGGGCCAGTTGATCGGGTTGCCATTGTAGTCCGTCGCCGGCTCGGCGGTCCCGAGCAGCGGCTGCAGACGGCCGAACTCGTCCATGCCCTCGAACAAGGCGACCTTGCGGACCCGGTTCACGGCGTTGGTGTTGCCACCGTAGGGCCCGATGTTGGCCGGGTTGAAGCCGTCAGCCTGGTCCACCATGTCCGCAACGTCGAACGCCATGATGCGGTCGGTCTCGCCGAACACCTGCGGACCGGGGATGTCCCCTCCGAATGGCTCGTCACCGCCGATGTTCTCCATGATGATCCGCTTGCCCTGGAGTCCCTTGAAGTCGAACACGATATCGTAGCGACTGCCGGGCTCCGAGACGAGCATATCCGTCTGCGTGGCGGCGCCCGCTAGACCCTGGTCGCTCCCGATCACGTAGAACGGAATCGGCGCACCGGCGTTGGTCAGGTCGGTTGCCCCGGCCGGCACCGCGCGGAAACGGATCGCCATGAAGCGGCTGTCGGTACCGTTCAGCAAGTGCATCCGGTAGTTGCGGGGCTCCACGTCCTCCTTCGGCCAGATCAGGCCATTCACGACCATGTGGTCGCCGAAGAACTCGGCCAGCGCCGTGGGGCCACCACCCGGGAACAGATCCGGTGGGAGAATGGCGCCCTCGCCCGTGATGAAGTCGTCGTAGAACGGATCGCCGGGGAAAGCCGGGTAGAACAGCTCGCCCGTGTTCCGGAACATGCGGTCCTGGATCGCGTAGGCCTTCTCGTACGGCCAGGCCGGCAGACCCAACGGATTGTTCTTCTTGCCGGTGTCGAACTCATCGCGGACGAAGTAGAAGCCTGCCAAGCCGGCGTAGACGTTCAAGCGCGTGATGCCTAGCGCGTGGTCATGGTACCAGAGGTTCCCCGCGGGCACGTCGTTGTCGTAGCGGAACTTGGTGGTGAACCCACCGGGGACGTTGTCCCACTGGGGTCCGATGACCTGATTCCTTCCCCCCACGCCGTAGAAGAACTCGGGATTACCATCGAACTGGTAATCCGAATGCCCGCCGTGCAGATGGGTGATGATCGGCACCCCCGCGTTCTCGATCGTGTACTGCGTGTAATTGTGCAGGCTGTAGCACCAATGCAAACTGGTGTCGACGGGTAGCAGGTGCTGCTTCACGGGCTTCAGGCCATTCTCCCAGTTTACGATCGTCTCAGGCCGTCCGCCTGCACTCACGCTCTTGACCTCAAAAGTGCGGCCGGGCCAAGTGGCCTGTCCCTTCTTGGCGGTGGCATCCTCGTAGCCCCAGACGTCTGTAAGGAGTTGGTTACCGGTGGTGGGATCAATCAGCCCCGTGGCTTGCCTGGCTTTCGCGGTGTTAACGAAATACTCGCCCTTCTTGCCGGGGTTGTACTTGAAACCCGGCGCCATGGCGTCGGGCACAAGGTTGACGAACTTCGGCTGCAAAGCCGGGTCCGACAGGCCGGGCGCCGCAGAAATGGCGTGCAGCGCCTTCCACGGCATCATCGCGCCCGCGCCGGCCAGCGCGCTGAGCTTTGCAAACTCTCGCCTCGTGAGTTTCATGGTGCCTCCATCTGATGGTTAGGGTGAAGCGAATAAAAGTGAAACGTGAGTTCTAACCCTATGGATCCCGTCGGATCCGCGACCGCCCGGCGCGACCCTCGCTCGCGTGCCGGCACGTGTGGGCCGGACACGACAGTCGGCCGCTTCGGGCATGATCGAGGGGTGCGACGTCCAGACCGATGGCGTGAGCGTCCGCGAGCGTCGAAAGGCGACGGGAACGCGGGCCGCACGGCGCCGAGCGGGGCTGGTTGGGGCTAATCGTCACACCCAATCCCTAAACGGGGTTAATAAATAGTTGGTATTACTATACTTATCTTTCTGACACAAAGGTCAGAATGTGGCAAGAAGCGTGCTCAAGTCAACCCCTACCGGCCTAATTCAGCTTACGTCTAGGAAACCGCCCGCCAATCGCCCTCTCTGTGCCATCCAATCTCGACACAGCCTGGACGCACCGAAACGCTCTTGTAACGGAAATCTCGCTCTTCTTACCGGCGGTTGGTTCTCAGGGCCGACAGATGTGGGCAGGGCGCTACACTCTAGACGCCCCCAGACAACAAGCACCTAGGCGGAAGATCTCGAGCGGGCCCCGCCGCCGGGTTCGTCGGCCGGCCTCTCCGCCCCCAGGGCCGGCGTCCACCGCCAGCGCGGCAGGCTCGAAGGGCGGCGCGGACGCGCCGTTGTTGGACACGGGTTGGACGGGGTGTAGCGAGCTGACACTAATGTTTACCATACGGCTTGGGTGGGACCCCCCCCTCGCCCCGGTGGGTCGCCCCGGGCGCTTGGACCGGCCCCGGCGCGACCACCACACGCCCCGAAGCGCGGTACCGGTCCCGGCATTCGCCTCGCTGGCCCGCGCCCGGCCGTCGCGGGAGGAAGCCTTCAGTATCCTCCCTCATCGGGCGGGGGAAGCGCCTCGTCGACTTCCTCGCGGTTCTGTAACCGGCCGCGCTCGCGCTCCAACAAGTCCGCGGCATCCTCGTCGCTGAACACCACGTACGGCGTGACGAAAATCGCCAGCTCGGTGCGGAACTTCCGGGTCGTCTGACTCTTGAACAGGTAGCCCAGCAGCGGGATGTCCTTGAGCAGCGGCACCCCGCTCTCGACGACTTCGCTTCCCGTGTCGATCAGGCCGCCGATCACGACGGTTTCGCCATCCGCCACCAGCGCGCTGGTCTCGGCCTCGCGGGTGGAGATGATCTGGGCGCCCAACGCCGCTTCCACCGTCTGCTGGGTGAGCTGGCTGACTTCCTGAAGGATGCGGAACGAGACGTAGCCGTCCTCGTTGATCGTCGGGATGATGGTGAGCTGTGTGCCCACGTTGCGGTACTGAACCGACTGGTCTCGCAAATCGCCGCCGATACCCGTCAGCGCCGACTGGCTGAAGGGGACCTCGTTGCCCACCAGGATGCGCGCCTCTTCGTTGTTGAGGGCCAGGACGTGGGGGGTCGAGAGGACCTGGACGTCGGCCTTGGCGCCCAGCGCCGTCAGCACGGCCCGGGCATCGATGTCCGAGCCGAAGTGGACCACCCGGGCCAAGAAGTCGTCCACGCCGGCCAGGGCGCTGTCGCTGAACGCCGGCACGCCCAGCCGGGCCGTGCCCTCGGTGTCGCTGCCGGCGCCGAAGACGAACCAGTTGATGCCGTACTGGGTGGACTTGTCCAGCCGGATCTCGGCGATCAGCACCTCCAACAGCACCTGCGCCGGCCGCACGTCCAGCGACTCGATGGTTTCCTGCAACACCGGATAGTTGGGCGGCGACGTGCGGATGACCAGCGAGTTGGTGGCCAGGTCGGGCACGATGGTGGTGGCGCCGACCAGCCCGGCGATCCCCTCGCCGGCCCCGGCGGTGTCGGCGGGCTGACCCGTCACTTGCAGTTGGATCGGGATCTCCATGCTGCGCCTCTGCTCCAGCGACTGCAGCTCGCGCCGCTGGAAGGTCTCCAGCGTGCTGGATAGACTGCGATCGGCCAGCGACTGCGAAGGCGTGGGCGCCTGCACGGCCGGGACCGCCGCGCCGAAGATCTGGCCCAGCGTGGTGGCCAGCACGGCAGCGTTGGCGTGCTTCAGCCGATAGACGTATGTCCGCAGCCCACCCTCACCCTCGGAGCGGACGTCCAACTCGCTCAAAAGCTCTAGGTAACGCGACACATTGCTCGACAGGTCCGTGATCAGCAGCGAGTTGGAGCGGGGCACGACCTCGATTCGCGCCAGCGGGCTGGCCAACTGGCCGATCACCGCGATCGCCTCGTCGGCGCTGATGAACTGGAGCGGAACGATCTGGGTGATGAGTCCCAATGGCGGCGGGGTCGGCAGCTGCTTGCCGATGTGGATGGGTCCAGTGGCTGGCGCCCGCTCGACGCTCATGACCTCCGCCACCGGGCCGCGCTGCACCAGCACCAGGCCCTCGCTCTCGAGAATCGCCTCGAGCACCGCGCCCACCTGGGTCGGTGAGACGGGCTGGGCCGTCGTGTAGGTGACCCGCTCGGCCGGGACCTCCTCGCTCAACAGGATATTCACGCCCAGCACGGTGCCCAACGAGCGGATGACGTCTCGTATGTCGGCGTTCACGTAGTTGAGCCGTGTCCCCTGCGCCAGGACCGCGCCGGGATCGCCCAGCGCGGAGGCGGCGATCAAGAGGGTCGACGCGGCCAGACGTGCCAACCCCGGACTCCGATACTGTCTCACTGAAACCTCCGGCTAGAGGACGGGAGCGATAGGGCCTCCTTCGCAACGGCTAGTTCTAGTGTCAACTTCCATGCCAGGCAAGTACGCCTCGCGGCCGGGTCGCTCCGTGGCGAAAAGTTGACACGCCCCCGCGCAGGGCGCATCATCAGCCGGCCCGGCCGTTGCCGGGCGCGCTTTTTTCTCGGTACCTCCAGCTGTCGAGTGCCCCTCGGTGGGAAGTTCACATTCAAGAGCGCGATGGGTCGTATCGTCCGGCGGGGCCGTGTTCAGGCGAGGCGCCACGATAAGGATGACGTCCGGGTCCGGCGTCCGGCCAACTGGGCGAAGCGTCCCCGACGGTTCCGCTCGCCCGCGCCGAGGGTTCACGCTGGTCGAGGTCATCGTGGTCCTCCTGCTGCTGGGCCTGGCGGCGGCGCTGGCCGCCCCGGTCTTCATCCTGCCGGAGAGGGGCGAATCCGAACTGGTCACCGTCGTCCGTGGCGCGCGCCAATTGGCCGAGCGCCGCGGCGAGAACCTCTATCTCGACATGGGCCCGGAAGGGCGATGGTCGGTGACCGGGGCCGCCTCGTTGGAGGAGGGCAGGCTGGCCGAAGGCGAGCTGTCGGAGTATGACGGTCCGAGGTTCAGGCTGATGCTCTCGCCCATCGGAACCTGTGCGCTGGACGTGCGAAGCTCTGGGGCCGCCTCGATGGTGCGGGTGGCTCCCCTCACCTGCGAGGTCGAGGGACCATGAGGTGGCGCCGGTACCCGATCGTTGGGCGCCATTCCCAGGCGTGGATGACGGGACAGCGCCGTGGCCGTGGTGGCGCCGGCCTGACGCTGCTGGAGACGATGGTGGCGTTGGTGATCCTCGGGCTGGTGGTGCTGGGTTATCTGGAGGTGTTTACGGCCTCCAGCCGGGGCACGCGTCAGGCGGAAGTCTGGTCGCAGGCCGTGGCGTACGCCGAGGATGCCATGGAGGCCGTGAAGATCGAGCCGGAAGCGCCGCCCCCGGGTCGACAGCCGCTGGCCGGTGGCTTCGAGCGGGCCGTCGAGATCCGTTCCTGGGACGCGGATCTGCGGTTGGTCACCGTGACCGTCTACCTGCCGGAGGGGGGGACTTTCACGGTGAACCGGCTGCTCGAGGCGGGCTCGTGAGACGCGCCGTTGTGATGCGCCTGGCGGATACCTTCGCGGGCCGGTCCGGTTTCACCCTGCTGGAGGTATTGGTGGCCATAGTCCTGACCGGCGTGGTAGGCTTGCTGGTCTATGGTGCGGCGGCCGTGGCGGTCGACACCCAGCGACGGCTGGAGGAAAAGGGGCGCGAGATCCGCGGACGCCAGGCCTGGCGGGTTACACTTCAGGAGGCCTTCCGCAACACGCGGCCGGCGGCGACAGTCACGGATACCGCCTTCTACCTGGAGGAGGGGTTCGTCGCTGGTCGGCCGGCCGACCGGGTCACCTTCGTCACCGCCGGTAGTATGGCGCCGCTGACGGCGGACTCGGATTGGATCGTCACGCTCGAGGTGGCGGCCGAGGGCTTGGTGCTGTCGGCCCGTCCCGTGGGAGCGGTGGTGCCGGCGCGCCGCGTGGTCGGTGTCCCCGGTGTGACGGGCTTCGATGTCCGGGTGTTGGACTTCGAACCCCCGGCGGGCTGGCTCGAGACGTGGGACTACGCGCGCTTCGTTCCCGCCGCCGTCGAGCTCACCTACTGGACCGACGAAGGACCGCTGGCTCCGTCCGAGCGCCTTTGGCTGCCGCTGGGTGGCGTGCGATGGTGAGCCGACGACGGCCGCGCTTAATAGGCGAGCGAAGGGGTGTGGCTCTGATGCTGGTCCTCTGGGTGGTGATCGTCTTGGGCGCGATCGCCGTCGGCGTCGTGGCGGCGTCGCGCTCGAGCATGGACGTGGTCACCACCGTACGGGCGCGGTCGATGGCGCGCTACGCGGCGGAGAGCGGTGTGGTGGCGGCCAGCGCGCGACTGCAACAGCTGTTGCGCCAAGCGGAGACCATCGAAGAACAAGCGCGGGTCTTCCAGCGCCTGGACCAGGAGCTGGCGTCGTTACGCGAGCAGCGGATCGGTGGGGCGTGGTTCCAGGTGGCGATGCTGGACCTGAACTCGCGGATCGACCTGAACGCCTCCGACCAGCGGGTCCTGAGGTCCTTCTTCGAGGAGCTGTTCGGCGAGCGACGCGCCGCGGAGCTGGCCGATGCTCTGCAGGACTGGAAGGACGAAGACGACTCGCCGCGTCCCCAGGGGGCGGAGGCGGCCGACTACCTGGCGGCAGGCTCACTGTTCTTTCCGCCGAATCGGCGGTTGCAGCGACTGGACGAGCTGACCCGCATCAAAGGGTTCACCGACTCGATCGTGAACGTTCTGGCGCCGCTCGTGACCATCCGTAGCAACGGACGCGTGAACATCAACACGGCGCCGGAGTCCGTGTTGAGCGCGGTGACGGGCGCGGGCTCGACCGGCCGCAGCTTGTTGGGCATCCGAGATGAGATGGGGACGTTCGGCACGCTGAACGATGTCAGGAACTCGCTCATGGAGGGGAGTGATGCGGGCTTCGGGCAGATCGGACTCCTGCAGACCGTGCCGAGTCGCCTACTGATCATCAGCCGCGGCTGGGCGGATGGTCATCCACTGACCCACGAGATCCAGGCGGTATTCGACCTCGAGGGACTGTTGGATGAAGAGGGAGCGCGGCTAGAGATCCACCACTGGGTCGAGCGCGACCTCTAGGCGAAACACGCGCTGGCCCGGCGGGTCAGCGGCTCGGTAGTGACAAGACGCGCCGGCCGCTCGGCCCCTCGAGCACGACGGTCGAGTCGTTGACCGAGATCAGGCGCGAATTCCCCACCGCATCGCCCGGGCGGTAGACCTCGGCGCCGGGGATGCGTGGGTCGGCGTCGATCAGTGCCACCGTCCCGGCGGGACCGACCACGACGCCGAACAGGCGCATGCGGAAGCCGCCGGTCGGTTGCGCCACCGGCGGTGCGACCTGTTCCTGCAGCTCCGGTGGGATGTAGCGCTCGGCGGGCGGCTGGCGGTCCTGGCTGAAGATGTTGGCGGTCACGATGGCCTGGAACGTCGCCGGGTCTGCGCTCGGTTCCCCGGTCGTCGTGCCGGGCGCGAGATCGACGAGCGCGATGGGTGGCGCCGCGTCGGCGGAAACGCGAGAGGGCACGAGGCGGAGAGCGAGCCCGACCGCAACCAGCGCGATGGCTGTGGTGTACAGAAGCCGCGTCGTCTCGAACTTCATGCCGGCTCCTCCTCGACGTAGAAGCCGTGCAAGCGCAGAGTCCAGCTCATCAGTTGTTGATCCGCGCCGCGTCGCCGGGTCGAGCTTACCTGCAGCTCGTCGATCACCAACAGCTTCTCGCCGTTCTGCAGGAAGTACAGGAGGTCGACCAGCCCGTACACGTCCCCCAGCACGGTGACCTGCAAGCCCACCGGGGTCAGTCCACTCTCCTCCGGCTCGGCCTGCTCGGACAGGTTTACCCGTTGCAGCGTGACGCGGCTTTCTTCGGCGTAGCTGCGGACCAGCGTCTGCAACGTCGAGGAGGCCAGGGCCGGGGTTGTCCCGACCAACAGGCGACGGTTACGGAGGCTGCGACCCTGCTCCAACTCGGCGACGACGCGCTGCAGCGCTGCTTCGCTGTCGACCAGGCTCTGGAGGCGGGCCAACTGCTCCGCCTTGGCCTGGATCGCCGCCTCGCGGTCGGACCAGCGCTTGGCGAACGGCACGATGGCGTACACCGTCAGCAGCAAGATCGCGCAGGCGATCCCGCCCCCGGCGACGACGCGCCGCTCACGCGGCTCAAGGCGCGCGAACCACTCGGAGAGCCAGAGAAAAATTCTCATACGTCTCGTTTCCGAACTGAGTGCGAGTCGTGCCCGAGAGGAATCGGACGTCCTCGAAGCGCGGGTCGTTCTCGAACAGCGGCACGAGAGCGGCCGCTTCCCGGGCGTAGCCGTCGATCTGCACCTCGCCGCCGTCGCTTCGGATCGACCGAATCCAGGCGTCGGCCGGGAACTCCTCGCTCAGCTCCAGCATGCCGTCCAGAGGGTTGGGACGGGTATTCTCGATCTCGACGACGGCATCCGCCCGGCGGTCCAACGCTTCCGCGCGTCGCTGCAGGGCGAGGGCGCTGGAGGCACGTTCCTGAAGCGCGGCGATCTGCTCGTCCAGCCGCCGTTCCGCCTGGGTTCGGGAGGCCTCGAGCGAGAGGACGGCGAAGGCGAACGCAACGGCGCAGGTGACCGCCGCCAGGGCCAGCCGCGTTCGCCGCCGCATCGTCAACGTCCGTTCCAGGTCGGCGGTGAGCAGCGACTCGCGCCAGCCGGCTTCCGCCGCCAGGCCGGCGCCGTAGGCGGTCAGATAGGCGGCGTCCAGTTTCGCTATGGGTGGCAGCGGTCGCGCGTCGATGCCCTCGAATCGCTCGGCCAACGCACGCTCCCTCTCTTCGCTCCACGGCGCCACGTACACCGGTCCGTCCAGCCCGGCCTCGTCCTCTTCTCGCAGGCCGAGCAGCGCTTCGGCCGCGTCTCCGCGTAGGCGGCGAACTCCGGTCACCCGGCCCTCGCTCAACCGCAGCGCCGTCGTAACGCCGTCGGCGCCGACTTGCACCACGAGCCCCTCGCCGGAGTCGGCTTTGGCGACGGCGCGGGCCAGAGCGACCGGCGCCGGCTCGAGCCGCTCGAGCGATCCGAGCGAGGCGAGCGCGTCGACCCAGGCCGCGACCAGCGTCTCATCGGCCGCGTAGACCAGGTCGCCTTCCGCTGGCAGCGCGAAGACCATCTCCTCACCGCGCACGGCGAAGAATCGGTCGGGCTCGAGACTGAGGATGCGGCGCTTCTCCTCGACTGGCACGGGCGGGAGCGCGATGCGCTTGACGCGGAGCAGCGCGAGGTCGACCGCGGCAAGGACGCGGCGTGAGGGGCCGTAGTAATCCCGCAGCGCCGCGACCGCCTCGCCCGGGTTCTCCGGGTCCCACGCCACCTCCAGCGTCCGGACTTGCGAGCTCGTCAATCCGGAGAGGCGGACGGCGCGAATGGTGTGGGGTCCGAGCTCGAGGCCCAGCCGGGAGCTCACAACGCGTTACTCCTGAGTGGAAAGGTGCTCTGTACTTTTCGAGGCTGCTCGTAGTTCGAGGCCCGTCGGCCAGCTACTTGTAGCGCTGTGCGGCAGATCGGGCAAGTGGTGTGCCGCCGGCGGCATCCTTGGTCGTGACCGTTGAAGGCTGCCAGCGGCCGCCCCCGCCCGGGCGCGGTGGGGAGTCGAGTGCGCGAAACGCTTGTTCCGCCGTCCGTTGCGCTTCGGCGACAGATTCTGGCCGAAAGCCTCGTCCTTGGGTCGGGGTCGGCTGGCATGTCAAATGCTCCGCTGTTCAGGCAGCCATCTTCTGGATGACGAAAATCGCGCCCGCGGAGGCGACATATGTTCGGCGGACCGGTGCCTGCCCAAGGTCGGGCGGCCGATCGTGTCGCGCTCCATTACGACTGGCGAATCTCGGACTCGGGAGAAGTGTCATGCGTACCACCCGTCTGCGACCGTTCGCGCTCGTCGCCGCGACGGCGATCCTGATGAGTTGTGGGGATGAAACTGCCTTGGAGCCCTCCGCCCAGAAATCAGCTCCCCAGCTTGTCGGAGCCCCGGCGGAGGATGTGATACCCAACCAGTACATCGTCGTGTTCCGCGACGACGTCCGGAGCCCAGCCGCAGCCGCCGGTGAGATGGCGAACGCGCACGGGCTGAAGCTCCGGCACACGTACAGCCACACGATCCGGGGTTTCTCGGCCGTCGTCCCGGAAGGTAGGCTGGAGGCGCTGCGCCGGCACCCGCGCGTGAGGTCGGTTCAGCCGAACCGCTATCTGTACATTGACACACACGAGCGCTTCCGCCGTCCGGTGCCGGCAGCGCAGCTCGGTGTCACCCTGGTGGAGCCCTCTGGGCTGACCGCTACAGCGTTATCCGGCAGCGAGATTCGGCTGACGTGGACCGATGAATCGGACGATGAGACGGGCTTCGAGATCGCGCGCTCGGCGGGCGCGGCGGGTCCGTTTTCTAAGGTCGCCAGCGTGAAAGCGAACGTGACGGAGTACGTCGACGGCGAGCTGGCATCGGCCGTCGAGTACTGCTACAAGGTCCGGGCATTCTCTGGAAGAGGTCAGAAGAACAAACAATACTCCAGCTACACGTCGGCGGTCTGCGCCGCGACCGACGCCGGAGGTGGCGAGGAACCGCCGTCCGACGGCCGTCCGACGAATCTAAATGCCGAGCCGGGGACTGGCGCGGACATCGTCTTGATCTGGGACGATAATTCGGACAACGAGACTGATTACGCGATCGAGCGCTGCGGCCCGGCTCTGCCGGGATCCGCTTGCCTCGATTTTCGCGGACTGGCGCTGGTTGAGGCCAACACTACGACTTACATCGATGCAAATGTGACAGCCAACCTCGAGTACTGCTACCGCGTGAAGGGGATGCGTCAGAAGGGCAAGAAGATCACGTACACCGAATACTCAAACACCGACTGCGCGGTGCCCTCGCCGGTGCTGGTGCCGGAAGGTGGGGCGACGAACCTGTCCGCGACGGCCATATCGCATCGCGCGATCGATGTCGAGTGGACGGACGATGCGACCGGCGAGCATGGGTTCGAGATACTCCGAAGCACGGATGGCGTGAACTTCACGACGATCCACATAACGGGGCTTGGTGTCACCTTTTATCTTGACGACGGGCGGGTTGCGAACACGACCTACACGTATCGCGTCTTCGCCGTGAACGCTGTCGGACCGTCCACGGACTACGAGGAGGCGAGCGCCACAACCCATGCGGAACCCACTGGGGACTGTTGGGACTCCGGCAACCACGATGACATCGACACGCAGCTGTGGAACATCCGGCGTGTGAGGGCGCATCGAAACGCGAAATGGCAGGCGACCCAACTGGGTGGGACCTGCGCGCTGCAGGCCCGGTTGTTCATTCTGGATACGGGCGTCGATCTGGATGCGGACGAACTGAGGGTGGCGGAAACCGGTCATCGGTGCTTCCTCGACGGTTGTACGAGTGCCGACGATGTCAACGGTCACGGTACCCATGTCGCGGGTATCGCGGCCGCCATCGATGGGAATGGCGGTGTCGTGGGAGTGGCGCCCGGCGCGCCGATCTATGCTTTCAAGGTGTGCAACGACGACGGGACCTGCCCGGCCGACGCCGTCATGGCCGGGATCGATGAGGTAACCGGCAGGAAGAACGCCGCCACATCTCAGCCGATGGTGGTGAACCTGAGCCTCAGTGGGTCCGGAACCAACGATGATCTGGAAACTGCCGTGCGGCTGTCTGTGAACGCCGGTGTGGTCTATGCCATCGCGGCGGGGAACGGTGAGCTCGGTGCCTGCTTCTTCCCGGGCGATGCCCAGTATTTCACGCCGGCCCGGGTAGGCGATGACAAGATCAATGCGTCAGGTGGGACTGACGGGGACGTCGCCCGGACCAACGGGGCCATCGTCACCACCGCTAGCGATCTGAGCGACGGCGACGACAACTGCAACTACGGCGACCCGGTGACCGTGGCGGCTCCCGGCGTTGATATTCTTTCCACCGCGCCAGGCAACACCACGGCGACGATGGGCGGCAGCTCGATGGCGACGCCGCACGTGGCGGGGGCGGCGATCTTGTTCTTGCAGGATAACCCGGGTGCGAGTCCCTATGATGTCGAGGACGCTATTCTGATGTGGCTGAATACAGGGGTCTGGGTACCGGGCTATACACCGAACGCGGATGGCCGGTTGGAGGTCGAGAAACTCTGAGTGCCTTACATGCCGTTCTGGTGCGCGACGGGGCTGCTCTTTGCAGCCCCG
The DNA here is from genome assembly GCA_050117535.1 of Gemmatimonadales bacterium. GTDB lineage: Bacteria > Gemmatimonadota > Gemmatimonadetes > Palauibacterales > KS3-K002 > JASFMO01. The sequence continues at coordinate 15,785 of JASFMO010000001.1, forward strand.
TTTTCGTGTCGAGAGCCTTCCGCCGCCACAGTGATCGGGCGCTTGCGCGAGCCACACTTGTTGCGGCGGGACGACAAGAGCAGCCTGCAAATCCACGTCCCCGCTACCGATTGGAGCCACATCGACTGGCACGCCCCGTGCTTCCTTGACCCGTGTCGCACCACGGGGTGCGACAGCCCGGGCGAAGTTCGAGTAGGGCCGCGATGCTGTGACAACGGCGACGAGACTTCCCCGAAGTCGGTCAGGTCCGGGAGCGTCACGGCATCGCGGCCATGGATGCATATGCTCGTGGCCGTTCACCTGCTGTACGACCCGCCGTAAGACACAGCAGTCACCAATTCAGTACTCGGAGTTCCCGCAACCCGCGCGCTTCGTCGCGCCGGTCGCACGATGCCGTTCGCTGGCCCGCCGCAGCAACACGTCGGGAGTCTGATCCATGCCTGATAAGCGATACGTGTCTCTGGCGCTGATCGCGGCGCTCGCTCTGTTCGCTGGCTGCCGCGAGGAGAGCACCTTCGAGCCGCCCGCGCCGCCCGCGCCGGAACCGAGTGAGGCGGCAGCGGAGGAGTTCATACCTGGGCAGTACATCGTCGTCTTCAAGGATGACGTGAGGAACCCGGCGCGGCTGGCTGCCGAGATCGCCCGGGCCAACGGGCTCACGCTGCGCCACACCTATCGCCACGCGCTGCGAGGCTTTTCGGCCGTAGTTCCCGATGGCCGGCTGGCGGCTCTGGAGCGCCATCCGCGGGTCCAGTCGGTCAGACCCAACCGCCTCTACTACATCGACACCCATGAGAGGCTGCGCGGGACGGCGCCAGCGGTCAAGACCTTCGCGGCGTTCACCGCGCCACCCACGAACCTTCAGGTCGCCGCGGTCTCGAGCAGCCAGATCGACCTGACCTGGGTCGACGCCTCGGACAATGAAGTCGGTTTCGAGATCGAGCGCGGCGCGAGCGAAAGCGGCCCCTTCGCGGCGGTGGGCAAAGTCAAGGCGGGCGTAACCGCGTTTAGCGACGGGACTCTGGAGCCAAGCACCCAATACTGCTACCGCGTGCGGGCCGTATCGGGCCGCGGGAAGAACGCGGAGTACTCTGACTACTCGGATGTCGCCTGCGACATCACGCAGGACGGCGCCGCACCGCCGCCGGATGACAATCGTCCCAGCGACCTGAGCGCCACGCCCGTATCGAGCGAGCGTATCGATCTAGCCTGGATCGACAACTGGGACGGCGAGACGGGCTTCGAGGTCGAACGGTGCGGACCCGTCAGCCCCGGCGTCGGATGCTCCGATTTCGCCCAACTGGCCACGGTTGGCGCCGATGTGACTAGTTACGTCGACATCGGACTATCAGCCGGCGGCGAGTACTGCTACCAGGTGCGGGCGTATAAAAAGAAAGGCAAGAAATTCGAGTACACCGCGTACTCGAACGTTGCCTGCGCGCAGCCGCCGACCGAGCCGCCACCGGTGCCGCCGGATGTGGCGCCATCGAACCTGACGGCGACGGCGGTCTCAAGCAGCGCCATCGAGCTGGTCTGGTTGGACAACTCGAGCAACGAAAGTGGTTTCGAGGTCGAGCGCCATGCCGGCGACGGCCATTTCGCCACGGTCGCGCAGACCGGGCCCGGCGCAACCTCGTACGGCGATACGGGCCTGGAAGGGTCCACCACCTACACGTACCGAGTGCGGGCCTTCAACGCCGCGGGCTTCTCCGACTACTCGAATACCGGCGCCGCGACCACGGACGACCCACCGCCGCCCAGCCAGTGTGGCGACACGGGAAACCACGACGACGTCGGGCCGCTGTGGAACATAGAGCGGCTGAAGGCGCACCTGAACCCGAAGTGGCAGGCGACGCAGCAGGCGGGCTGCGAGATGAAGGCGTGGTTCTTTGGGCTCGACTCCGGCGTCGACAGCGATCACCCGGACCTGAACGTCGTCGAGACCGTCGACTTCGTCGGCGACGGAAGCTTCGGCGAGGACGGCAACGGTCACGGCACCCACACGGCGGGCACCGCGGCGGCGGTGGACGGGAACGGCAACGCTGTGGGCGTGGCGCCGGGCGCTCCGATCTACGGCTTCAAGGTCTGCGACGATGCCGGTCAGTGTCCGGAGGATGTCGTGCTGCGCGGAATCGACGAGGTTACCGCGCGCAAGCTGAACAACCCGAGCCAGCCGATGGTGGCGAACATGAGCCTGGGCGGCATCGGAACCGACGATGTGATGGAGACCGCCGTACGCCGCTCGATCAACGCCGGCGTGGTCTACAGCCTGTCGGCCGGCAACGGCATGTTGGGCATCTGCCTGATCCCCTACGACTCGCAGGATCACACGCCGTCGCGGGTGGGTGACGACGACATCACCGCTGCTCACGGTAGCGCCGGTGACACCAAGCGCGCCAACGGCGCGATCACGGTGACGTCGCACGACCAGAACGACGCGGACTACGACTGCAACTACGGAAACCCGGTGACGGTGGCGGCCCCTGGCGTTGGGGTCATCTCGACTTGGCTGAACGGCACTTACGCCAACCTGACCGGGACGTCGATGGCGGCGCCCCACGCGGCGGGCGCGGCGATCCTCTATCTACAAGACCACCCAGACGCGACGCCGGAACAGGTGGAACAGGCGATCATGAGTCTGCTGGCGCCGTGGACGACGGACGAGTCACCCAACGCCGGTGGTCGCCTGGAAGTCGACAAGCTCTAACCCTCCCCCAAACTCTCACGTCCACCCGAGCGAGGGGCTGCCGGGAGGCAGCCCCTCACGCTTCACCAGGATCGAGGGCGACGACGTCAGCGCAACCGTGCCTCGGGTCTCGTGCGGGGAGGCGGTTCGCTTGCCCCCGGAGGGTAACTCGTGAGCGCCTGCCAAGTTGCCGGTGTCTGCAAACGCTGTACGCGAGCGGTGCAGCGAGGGGGTGAGCGACCGCCGACCCCCGAACCCAGAGAAACGAAGGGCTACTGCCAGCTGGTGACGTCGGCGTCCTCGTCCTCTCCACCGGGCTGCCCATCGCGGCCCAGCGTCAACAGGTCGTAGGTCGTGGAGTTTACGTCGCCGGGGCTGCGGTAGACGTAGGGCTGGCCCCAGGGATCCAGCGGGATCTCTTTCTGTAGATAAGGCCCGCGCCAGTTGTAGGGTACCGGCTCGCTGACGGGCTTCTGCCGTAGAGCCTGAAGCCCCTGCTCGGTGGTCGGGTAGCGGCCGTTATCGAGCCGGTAGTTGTCGAGGGCGACGCTGAACAACTCGATCTGCGTTTGCGCGGTCGAGGTCTTCGCCTCCGATACACGGCCGATGATCTGCGGTCCCACCAAACCGGCCAGCAGGCCGAGGACGATGATGACGACGACGATCTCGATCAGCGTCAGACCTTCTTGGCCCAATCTCGACGTACGCGACTTCTTATTCATGGCTCAGAATGCACTCGTGTTGATACTGTAAATGGCCTGCAGCATGGAGAGGGCGACGAAGCCCACCAGCGCGCCGAAGAAGAGGATCATGGCGGGCTCGATCAGCGAGACCAGGGTCCGCAACGCTCGGCGCACTTCTCCATCGTAGGTGTTCGCGACCCGCAAACACAGGTCTTCCAGCCGGCCGCTCTCCTCGCCCACCGCGATCATCTGCAGCGCCAGCGGGGGCAGTGTGCCGGACAGGGTCGGCGCCAGGGCGCTCCCTTCGGCCACTCCGGCGGCGGCCCGCTCGATCCTCTCGGCCAGCGCGAGGTTTCCGATGGCGCCGCGAGCGATCTTCAGCGAGGGAACGATCGCGACGCCGCTCTTCAGCAAGATGCCTAGGGTGCGCGCGAAACGAGCCGTCGTGTACTTCGTCTCCAGGTCGCCCAGCCACGGCCACTCCAGGCGCGCCGAGTGCCAGCGGCGCTTCGTCTGCGGGTCCTGCATGGCGCGGCGCACTCCCAGAACGCCCAGCACGATCAAGATCACCCAAAGCCACCACCAGCCGGTCAACAGCTCGCTGCCCGAAACGAGCAGTCGTGTCGTCATCGGGAGCGAACCTCCGACCTCCTCGAGCATGCCCGAGAAGCGGGGCACGACGAACAGCAGCAGGACCGTGACTCCGATGCTGGCGACGACGGCCATGAGAGCCGGGTAGATCAAGGCCGATTGGATCTGCGAGCGCAGCTCGGCCGTCTCCTCTAAGTGAGCGGCGATCTGCTCGAACACCGTTTCCAACGCGCCGCTCGCCTCGCCGGCCTCGACCATAGCCGGGACCAGCGGTGGGAAGTAGCGCGGATGTTGGCCCAGCGCCTCGGCCAGGCTGGACCCGCCCTGAACGCTGCGCCGCACCTGAGCGACGGCCTCGGACAGTCCTTCGTGCGTGGCGTGATCGGCGGTCACCGCGAGGACGCGATCGAGCGGCAATCCGGCGTCGAGCAGCGTCGCCACGTCGCGGGCCCAGACCGTCACGGCGGCGCGCCGACCGAGGAAGCTGCGGCTCTTGCGCTTTCGCGCCGGCGCCGCCTCGAGGGTCATCGGGTACAGCTGGCGACTTCGCAGCTCGTCCAGGGCTGTCTTGCGCGAGGAGGCTTCGAGGATGCCCTCCAGGATCTGGCCGTTCGGCGTGGCGGCCCGGTAGCGGTAGCGGTCGCTCATGCCGCCGCCTCGTCGCGCGTGACGCGCAGGACTTCCTCGAGCGTCGTCACGCCTTGCGCCACCTTTGCGATACCGTCGGTGCGCAGCGGGCGCATGCCTTGATTGACCGCGACGGCTCGTACCTCGCCGACGGAAGCGCCCCGGGCGATCGCCTCGCGGATCGCGTCGCTGATCGGCAGAAGCTCGTAGATCCCGGTGCGGCCGCGGTAGCCGGTTCCCGCGCAGACCTCACAACCCTGGCCCCGCACCAACTTGCGGTAGCGTTTGGCCCGGGCCTGCTTGGCGGCCTCGGACGCTGACTTGGAGTCGGCCCCGCCAACGGCCTCGGCCACCCTGATCTGCTCCAGCTCATCGTCGGTCGGCGTGTACGGTTCTGAGCATTCGGGACAGACGACGCGCACGAGTCGTTGGGCCAAGATGCCCTCGAGCGTCGCCGAGACGAGGTACGGCTCGACGCCCATGTCCATGAGCCGGGCGAGGCCGCCGGGAGCGTCGTTGGTGTGCAGCGTCGAGAAGACGACGTGGCCGGTCAGCGCCGACTGGATGGCGATCTCGGCGGTCTCCGGGTCGCGCATCTCGCCGACCATCAGCACGTCCGGGTCGTGGCGGAGAATGGAACGCAGCGCATTGGCGAAGCTCAGCCCGGCCTTGCGATTGATCGGGATCTGCGTGATGCCTTCGAGTTGATACTCGACCGGGTCCTCGACGGTGATGATCTTCACGCCTGGCTCGTTGATCGACGCCAGGCCGGCGTACAGCGTCGTAGTCTTGCCCGAGCCCGTGGGACCGGTGACCAGAATGATCCCGTGCGGTTGCCGGATCAGATGCGACCAGCCATCGAAGACGTGGGCGGGCATGCCCAACTCCGTCAGGCTACGGACGTGGGTGCCACGGTCGAGAATGCGCAGGACCACGCTTTCGCCGTGCATCGACGGCACCGTCGAAACACGCAGGTCGACCTCGCGCTCGGACAGACGCAGCCGGATGCGGCCGTCCTGCGGCAGCCGCCGCTCCGCGATGTTCAGGTTGGCCATGATCTTGATGCGGCTGATCACCGCCGCCTGATAGGCGCGGGGTGGACGGGAAACATCGTGCAGAACCCCATCGATGCGGTGCCGGACGCGAAGGCCCTCCGCCGTGGACTCGAGATGTAGGTCGCTGGCCCGCGCCTTCAACGCCTCGAGGATCATCACGTTCACCAGCTTGATCACCGGCGCCTGATCGGCCAGGACGCGAACGTCGTCGAAAGCCTCTTCCTCCTCGGCGACGACCTCGACGTCGGCCCCGCGCAGATCGGCGGCCTGGTTGGCCAGGCCGTCACCCGCCGCCGACATGATCGCGGCATGGATTTCGGCCGACGAAGCCTCGACGACCCTCACGCGGCTCTCGAAAGTCCAGGCCAGCTCGTCCAGCGTTGTCGGGTCGAGTGGAGCCCCGGCCGCGACCACCAATGTTCCGTCCTGGATCTCCAGGGGCAGGATGCAGTGCTGCTCCAGGTACTTGGGCGACAACCGACGCGCCAATGGGCCGGATACGGCCGCGCGCAGGTCCTGCGTCGACCGCTCGGCGGCGCCGCTCGAAGCGTTCTTGGGTGTCCCTTTGGCCTGTTTCATCTTTCCATACCCGACACGATAAGAAAACTCAAAACAAACCGGCGGCCAAGCCCGATGCGCGGGCGCACGCCGCCCGGTGCTCGTGCTAGATGCAAGGGATGGGCCGAACTCCGTGTGTCGTCAGAAGATAGAGAGCTTCAGGTAGCGGCCTGGGTTCTGTTGGATGTCGGCGGTCAACGAGCTGAGGCTCTGGGCCGCGCTCCGCAGATCCTGATACAGGCCGGGATCGTTGACCAACAGCCCGACCGTACCTTCGCCGTTGTCGATTTTCTTGAGAACGGAGGAGATCGACTCGGCCGACTCCTGGAGGATGACCGCCGTCTCGGACATCCGCGCGGCCGTCGACTCGATGTCGGCCATCGCCTGCTGGACCTCGATTCCCTCCAGCTTGCCCTGAAGCTCTTCCGAGGTTCGGCGCAGGCTGCGGCTCAGGGCGGCGAACTCGCCACCGTTCTCTCGCAGCAGCTTTTCGAGTTCGGCGAGGGCCACGCGGAGCGACGAGAGGCTGCCGTGCACGTCGGCGATCGCGGTGTCGGCCAGCAGCGACTGCACCTGGATAAGGACGGCATCGGCCCGGGTCCCGATGTCAGCGGCGACGTCGAGCAGGCCCGCTTCCGCGCCCGCGACCAGGGTGTCGCCTTCGGCCACGAGCGTCTGCGAAGTTCCGGGTCTCAGCACGACGAGCACGTCACCGAAGAAGCCGGCCGATTCAACCAGGACCCTGGAGTCGCTGGGCAGCTCCATGTCGCGCTGCAGCCAGAGGGCCATGACGACGCGGTCCGCCGCTTCTAGGTCGACGGAGCGAACCACGCCGACCTCGACGCCCGATAGGTTCACGCGATCGCCCCGTTTGAGACCCCCGGAGTGATCCAGCACGACGTAGACGGTGTAGCCACGCTCGCCCAGCGGCTGGCCGGTCAGCCAGAAGTACCCCATGGTGAGCACGACCGCGCTGATGATCACGAACAGCCCGATCCACAACTCCAGTTTCTTGCTGCGCCGCCGTGCCACTGTCGCCCCCTGCCTCTAGGCCGCGAAGATCGTCTCTTCGGATGGATTCACGAATTTCTGAACTACGGGGTCGTCGCTGGTGCGGAATTCATCCACCGTCCCCTCGAAGCGGATCTGCGCCCGGTAGAGCAGCGCCACGCGGTCCGCTACCCGGAACGCGTTGTCCAGGTCGTGCGTGACCACGATGCTTGTGACCCCGATCTCGCCTTGCAGCTGCGATATCAATTTGCTGATGATGAATGCGTTCTCCGGGTCGAGGCCCGTGGTCGGCTCATCGTATAGCAAGTAGCGCTGGTGCCCCGAAAAGGCCCTCGCGATGGCGACGCGCTTCTGCATGCCGCCCGATAATTCGATCGGATAGAGATCGGCGACTTCGGGGTCCAGATTGACCAGGCGGAGACACTCCGCGACGCGGAAGTTGCATTCGCTCTTCGCGTGACGACAGCCGTCGATATCCATGCCCAGCTGAATGTTCTCGCCTACCGTCAGCGAGTCGAACAGGGCGGCTCCCTGGAACACGTAGCCCACTCGTTGGCGTACCTGATTGAGCTGACGGTTGTTCGCGCTGGTTATCGACACACCGTCGACGATGACGTCGCCCTCGTCCGGCTCGATCAAGCCGATTATGTGCTTGATCAGTACGCTCTTCCCCGTTCCGGACGGGCCGAACAGTGCGGTCGTCACGCCCTCCGGTACCTGCAGAGACACGTCCTCGAGGACGACCTTATCTCCAAATGCTTTGCTCAGACCGACGATGTTGATCATAAAGCAACTCTCTACTGCAACGCGCTCGGCGCGGCGGCCGGCCCACGTGGCACGAACGCCCGACGCCGATCAACCGAACGCCTTCAGGAGGCGCGCCAGCACCGCGTCCCAGAACATGATGACGACCGTCCCCGTGACGACGACCGACGTGGTCGTGCGGCCGACGCCCTCGGCGCCACCGGTGGCCCGCAGGCCGATGTAGCAGCCGATGAAGGTGATGGTCGCACCGAATACCGCGGCTTTGATCAGGCCGAACCAGAGCGCGAAATCGTGAAAGTACGAGAGCACCCCGTACTGGAACTCGGCGCTGGTGATCGGTAGGGTTAGTATCGCGCCCAACCAGCCGGCGCCGATCCCGATGAAATCTGCTATGACAACCAACGGTGGCAACATCAGGGTCCCGGCCAACACGCGCGGGACCACCAGTTGCTCGACGGGGTCCCGGCCCACGGCGCGCAACGCATCGACTTGTTCGGTCACGACCATCGTGCCCAGCTCGGCGCCAATACGGGCGCCGATGCGTCCGACCAGGACGAGCGCCGTGACCAACGGTCCCAACTCGGTCAGCACGCTCGCCGCGACCACGCTGCCGACGACCCAGATCGGCACGGTGCCCGTGAACTGATAGCCGCTCTGCTGCGAGGTGACCGCGCCCGACAAGGCCGCTACCAGGACGACTACGGGGAGGCTGCTGATCCCCATGTCGTACATCTGGATCATCAACGCTCGGTAGTATCGCTGCGGCCGACCCAGCGCCAGCACGAATTGGCCGGCTAGCAGGGCGCTGCCCGCGGCGTGCTGCAGCGTTAGCACGACCCCGGCACCTAGGGCCTCGGGTATCCGACTCAGGATCTCGCCGGGCTTGACGGCTTTCCGCGTAACGGTCTCGGGCATCGACGATTGGTGAATCAGCTCGCGCCGCGCTGGGGCCGGGCTCGCGGCCTAACGAGTGTTGCTGCGATCTGATGGTCGAGGAAGCGTAGGCCCCTCGGGCCAAAACGAGGCTGATAATACAGCAAAATCCGTTGGCTGCCTAGGCCCCGCGGCGGACCACGAACTCTTCGAGGAACGGTTGGGGTGACAGCTTCGACCCCGTGGCCTGCTCCAGTAGGGTTTGCCAGTGTAGGGTCGCGCCGAGGGCGAAGACCCGTTCGCGCAGAAAAGCGCCGAACTGGCGACACCCGACGTAGCCCGGTGTCAGATCGGCGCCGATCGCGCCTCGCGCCGCGGCCGCCAGTTGCGAGGCGATCAACTCGCCCAGCAAGTAGTTGTGATAGTAAACGGGCGCGACGGCGAAATGTATCTTCGCCGCCCAGTCGGGAGCGTCGCGACCCTCCGGGCGCGGCAGGCCCTGGAGGTCTTCCACCCAATCCCACCAAAGAGAGTTCAAGTCGTCCCGGCCGGGGTCGGCGTACAGCGCCCGTTCGAAGCCGGTCATGACGAGCACCCAGCGCGCGGTCAGCAGCTGCTCGAATCGCAGAGCCTCGGTATATCGCTGGGCGCGATTCTCGCGATCCTCGAGGGCCACACTAGCCGCGCCTTCCAGCCAGTCCACGTCGTAGATCAGGCGGTCCATGAACATGGCGATGGCTTCGGTCATCGCTATGTGCGCGTATTGCCGGAGAATCCAGGGGACTGAGTCTGGAATGAACTTGTCGTACGCGGCGTGCCCCAGCTCGTGCAGTAGGACGCTCATCCAGTGGGCGTCGTCTCGAACGTTGCACAAGATCCGGATGTCGCCCTCGCGGTCGATGTCGGTACAATAGGCGTGTTGGTCCTTGCCCTGCCTCTCGCAAAGGTCGGAACGCTCCAATACGTCTCGGATCGGCAGGTCGATCCCCTCGAAAAAGGCGGCCGCGATATCCGTCAGATCGCGGCCGCGGAAGAGGGGTGCGAGCCCCAACTCGTCGCTGAGCGGCACTTCCTGGAAAAAGGGGTCTTCGTAATGCCAGGGGCGTAGCGCGTCCGGGTCCAGGCCGTAGCGCGCCGCCAGCCTCTCATCGATGGCCTGCTTCGCCGACCTAAACGGGGCGTCCGTGCGGTCGCGCAGATCGTCGAAGATTCGGAACAGCTCGGTCTCGTCGATCTCCTGCAGCTCGAGGTGCATCGCATAGTAGTCCCGGTATCCGAGCGACCGGGCGGCCTCGTTGCGGCGCGCGACCAGCTCGAGCAGCGGGCCAGCCACGCCAGGCGCGATCTGCTTCGAGGCCTCCCAGGCGGCCCGGCGTCTACCCGGCTCGCGTTCATCGCGCAGGACCTCGAGGATCTCGTTGTTCGTGACTTCTCGGCCGTTGATGCGGCCACGGAAGTTGTAGAATTCGGCCTGGATGGCGTTGGCGCGGCGAACGAGGTCTTCGATCACCGCCTCGGGCAGGCGATTCGCCTGATGCTCGAGCGCGAGCAGCTCGAGTTGGCGGCGGTCGAGGGCGTGGTGCTTCTGCCGGGCGCCAAGGAGCTCGGTGATCTTGCGGTAGCGGGCGTCGTGGCTCAGGAACTTGCGCAGGCGTGTCTCGTGCTCGGTGGCCTCGCGCAGCGCCTCTTCGGTGCCCGTCGTACTGGCTTCCCAGTGCGCCTGGTTGACGGCAATGGTCAGTGGCTTGAGTTGGCCCTCGACTTGTCGCAGAAACTCCTTGGCGATGTCTTCCAAACCCTCACTCCGGCCGCGTTCGCTCAAGGCTTCAGCGTCACGGCCAACTCGTCATAAGCGCGCGTCATGACGTCGATGCCTTTGTGGTACAATTCGAGCGACAGCCATTCGTTGGGCGAGTGGAGGTTGCAGCCGGGCAGGGCGAAGCCCAGCAGCAGCAGTGGGGTGTCCAGTATCTGTTCGATCATAGGAACGATCGGGATCGATCCGCCCTCGCGGATGAACAGCGGCGGTCGCCCGAAGACGGCCTCGAGCGCGTTGGCCGCGGCCTGCAGGACCGGACCCTCCGGCGACACCGCCCAGGGCAGCGCGCCTGCATGAAAGTCGATCTCCATCTCCACGCCCTCCGGCTTCAGCGCGCGGACGTAGCTCTCGAACGCCGCGCGAATCGCGTTCGGGTCTTGGTCCGGTACAAGCCGCATCGAGATCTTGGCCATCGCCTTCGCCGGGATGATCGTCTTCGCGCCTTCGGCCGTGTATCCTGAAAGCAAACCGTTCACGTCGAGCGTTGGCCGGGTCCAAACGCGCTCGATGAAGTGAACGCCGGCCTCCCCGTCCCCGAGGGCCGGAGCGCCCGTCTCGCCGCGCAGGATCTCCTCCGTGATTGGAAGATCGGCGTAGGCCTGCTTTTCAGCCGGACTCGGGTCCTTGACCGCGTCGTAAAAACCCGGCACGGTGATACGCCCGCTCTCGTCCTTCAGCTTGGCGATGATGCCGGCGAGCGCGTTCGCGGGATTGACCACGGCACCGCCGTACTGGCCCGAGTGAAGATCTTGGCTCGGGCCCGTGAGGCGCACTTCCATATAGACCATGCCGCGCAGCCCTACGGTGATGCTTGGGTGCTGCGGCGACAGCATCGGCGTATCGGAGATGACCGCGGCGTCGCAGGATAGCTTGTCCACGTTGTTCCTGATGAAGTCCTCCAGGTTGACACTGCCAACCTCCTCTTCGCCCTCGATCAGGTACTTGAGGTTGACCGGAGGCGTGCCCTTGGCGGATCGGTAGGCTTCCAGGGCCTTCATGTGGACATGCACCTGGCCTTTGTCGTCGGCACTTCCGCGTGCGTACATGTTCCCATCGCGGACGTCCGCTTCGAACGGAGGGGTCACCCACTCGTCGAGCGGCTCGACGGGCTGCACGTCGTAGTGGCCGTACACCAGCAGAGTCGGCGCGTCCGGGCCGGCCGCCATGAGTTCGCCGTAAACGACGGGGTGACCCGCGGTGGGGATCACCTCCGTTTGCATGCCTTGCTCCTCCAGCTTCGACTTGACCCATTCGGCGCACCGTAGCATGTCCGGCTTGTGCTCCGAGCGGGCGCTGACGCTGGGGATGGCGAGAAACTCCGCCAGTTCGGCCTCGAATCGCGCTCGGCTGTCTCTCAAGAAGTTGTCCAAAGACATAGTATCGCCTTCCTTGTTCTCGAGTGTCTCTCACGATGGTCGAGTTCGTAAGGGACGGCTAAGATAAGCCGCAGCATTGGGGGGTGCCACAGTCGGGCTCCCTTGCCTCGGAAGGCCGAGAACGCAAGTTTGCCCAACGCCCCAGCCAGTCGCAGCTACCTGACAACTGGATTTGGAGGAGACAGGATGAGCCGGTCAGCGCGCGGTTGGATTACGCTCACACTATTCGCATCGCTCGCCGTGTCGCTGAGTTGTTCCTCAGCGAAAGCGCCGCAAGCCGCACCTCAGGCGGAGCCGGAAGCGTCACCCGTCGCGGTGGCGCCGGTCGCCGAGCCGGTCGTGCTGTCCGGGGTGGAGGCGGTGAAGGCCGCCGGCCTTGGGAAGATGTGGACTTTCGAGCAGCCGCCGATCGACTACCTCGAGGAGCGGTATGGATTCACGGCGACGGCCGAGTGGCTGGAGCACGTGAGGCTTTCAACCCTGCGGTCGGGAGGGTGCACCGCGTCGTTCGTCTCGCCGAACGGGCTGGTCATGACGAACCATCACTGTGCGCGCGGGTGCATCGCGGCGGTGACTCCACCGGGAAGCGACTACATAGAGGAGGGGTTCTACGCGGCTTCGCGGCAAGACGAGCCGATCTGTCCGGGCTTCTTTCTCGACCAGTTGATCGAGATGGAAGACGTAACGATGCGCGTCGATGCGGCATCACGCGGCGCGGCATCGCAAGAGGAAGCGGCGAGTCTGCGAAACGCCGAAACGGCCCGCATCGACGAAGAGTGCGAGGCGAGCACCGGCTACCGATGTCAGGTCGTGTCGCTGTATCACGGGGGTATCTACTCGCTCTACAGGTACAAGCGTTATGACGACGTGCGGCTGGTGTTCGCGCCCGAGAACCAGGCCGCGGCGTTTGGCGGCGACCCCGACAACTTCACCTACCCGCGGCACGACCTCGACGTCACGTTTCTGCGCGCCTACGAGAACGGCGAACCCGTACAGCCCGAACACTTCTTCGAGTGGAGTCCGGCCGGCGCCGTGGAAGGCGAGACGATCTTCGTGACCGGGAACCCGGGAACGACGTTGCGGCTCAGCACGGTGGCCCAGCTGGAGTACATGCGAGACGCGTCCTATCCGCGCATTCTCGAGGGCTTGCACGACCAACTGACGGTCAGGCGCGAGCTGGCGGCCGAAGATGAGGCGCGCGCTGTCTCTTACCGCAACACCATGTTCTATCTCGAGAACTCGATAAAGGCTTACACCGGCTTCGTCGGTGGCCTCAATGATCCGAAGTTGATGGCGGCCAAGCGATCGTGGGAGAATAGCTTCCGCGCCGCCGTCGCCGCCGACCCGGAGTTACAGAGTCAGTACGGGGACGCTTGGGGCGAAATCGCGCGGATCAACGCGCAACTGACCGAGATCGACGCGGAACGGCGCTACGCGACGGTCGGCAACTATCGCTTGCTGACGACCGCTCGGGACATCGTCCGTCTAACGGACGAGTTGGCCAAGCCGGCGGATGAGCGCGAATACAGTGAGGAAGACCACGCGGAGATGCGGCGCAACATCGAAAACTCGGCTCCCATCGACGTTCGTTACGAAGAGCAGCTGCTGGCCTTGCGGCTGACCCGCGCTCGCGACGTCCTCGGCGCCAGCCACCCTTGGGTGGAGGCGGCCTTGCAGGGGCGTGAGCCGGCGGTCGCGGCGCGTGCGATCTACAGCGGCTCGCAGCTGGTCGAAGTTGCCGCACGAGAGACACTGCTCGGTGGTGGCCGAGAGGCGGTTCAGGCATCCAGCGATCCCGCTATAGTCTTCATGCGGACGGTCGATGCCCGGTCTCGCGAGTTGAACCAGCGGATCGCCGAGTTGGACGCCGTGGAATCGGTGAACGAGGAAAAAGTGGCGGACGCCCTATTTGCGGTCTACGGGACGGCGTTGCCTCCGGACGCGACGTTCACCCTCAGGCTGCAGGACGGTGTGGTCGCGGGCTATCCCTTCAACGGCACTCGAGCGCCGTACAAGACGACGCTGTATGGACTGTACGATCGGGCCGAGGCCTTCGACTACACGCCGCCCTGGCACCTGACCTCGCGTTGGCTCGAAGCACGAGACGTCGTGGATCTCACCACGCCGGTCAACTTCGTCTCAACCAACGATATCGTCGGTGGCAACTCTGGCAGCCCACTGATCAATACGGACGCTGAAGTCGTCGGTCTGGCCTTCGATGGTAACATCGAGTCGCTGGCGAGCAGGTTCCGCTACTGGGACGAAGTGAACCGCTGCGTCTCGGTGCATTCGATGTACATCATCGAGGCGCTCAGGAAGGTCTACGATGCCGGCAGCCTGGCCGACGAGATACAAGGCGTGAACTGACACGGGACACGACATGGCTGACGCGACTGAACGACGCAGACTCTCGCCGAAGGCGTACGAAGAGATTCCGGGCGATCAGTACGAGCCCTACATCTCCGCAGACGCCGCCCCGATGGAGTTCGGCGCCCGCGCCGTCATCATGGGCGTGCTGTTCGGCATCTTGTTCGGGGCCGCCAATGCCTACTTGGGACTGCGGGTCGGGCTAACCGTCTCGACCTCCATCCCCATCGCCGTGATGACGGTGGCGGTCTTCCGAGCGCTGCAGGGAGTCTGGGGGCGATCGACGATTCTCGAGCACAACATCTCGCAGACGGTAGGGTCCGCGTCGTCCAGTCAGGCCTCCGGGCTGATCTTCACCATACCGGCGCTGTTCCTGTGGGGCTTCAGTCCGGGCGTGACGAAGTTGTTGGTCATCGCGTTGGCCGGCGGCCTGCTGGGCGTGTTGTTCATGATCCCGCTGCGGCGGTTCCTGATCAAGAACGAGCACGGCAAGCTGCCTTACCCCGAAGGCACCGCCTGTGCCGAGGTGTTGGTAGCGGCGGACGCCGGTGGATCGCACGCGCAGAACGTTTTCGTCGGGCTCGGGATCGGCGCGATCTATCAGTGGTTGATGCGAGGCCTGGTGCTGTGGCCACAGGATGTCTGGCAGAAGGTCCCGTTTCTGCCCAAAGGCGAGATCGGGCTGCGCGTCAGTCCGGCGCTGTTGGGCGTGGGCTATATCTTGGGGGCGCGCATCGGGTTGATCATGGTCGGTGGCGGGGCCATCGCCTCGCTGCTCATCATCCCGGGCATCGCGATCCTCTTCCGTGACGCGACGGCGCCGATCTACCCCGAGACCGAAATGCTGGTCTCCGAGATGGGACGCGGTGACCTGTGGCACGCCTATGTGCGTTATGTGGGCGCGGGTGCTGTAGCGACAGCGGGGATCGCGACGTTGATCCGATCGGCGCCGATGATCATCGCTTCGTTCAAGGAAGGGCTGCGCGGGCTGCGCAGTCGGTTGGAGGGAACTTCCGTCGGCGCGCTGGTCGCCCGCACGGATGACGACCTACCGCTGAACTTCGTGATGATCGGCGTCGGCGTCGTCGTCTTGTCGCTGGCGCTCCTCCCGCACGTCTTCGGCGTGTTCGAGTCCTACGCGGTACGGGTGATCGGTGCGTTACTGGTCGCCGCGTTCGCCTTCTTCTTCGTCACCGTCTCCAGCCGCATCGTCGGCCTGGTGGGCGTGACGTCCAACCCGACCTCGGGCATGACGATCGCCACGCTGTTGGGTACCAGCCTGGTCTTTCTGGCACTGGGGTGGACCGATGACGTGGGCAAGGTCGCGGCGCTCTCGATCGGCGCTGTGGTTGCCATCGCGGCGTCGATCGCTGGCGATACGTCGCAGGATCTGAAGACCGGCTTCCTGCTGGGTGCCACACCGCGCCGGCAGCAGACCGGCGAGTTGATTGGGGTGCTCACCGCGGGGTTCTTCGTCTGCGCCAGCCTGCTGGCGCTCGAGGGCGCTTATGGGTTCGGCGGCGAAGAGCTGCCGGCCCCGCAAGCGAACATGATGATGCTGGTCATCGACGGGGTCCTGCAGCAAGAGATCCCCTGGGGCTTCGTGCTCGTGGGGGTCGGCCTCGCGTTGCTGGCGGAGATCGCTCGCATCCCATCGCTGCCTCTCGCTGTGGGCATCTATCTGCCGATCACGACCATGATGCCGATCTTCGTCGGCGGCGTGATGCGAAAGGTGCTCGAGGGTCGTCAACGGGATCCGGAGTCGAAGCACAACGTGCGCGAGCAGGGTGTGCTGTATGCCTCGGGACTGGTCGGCGGCGTGGGTATCATGGGCGTGGCCATCGCCTTCTGGGCCGGTATCGTCGGCAAGATTCCGGAAGGATTCGGGTACGAGTGGCTGGGCCCGTTCGACCAGCTGTTGGCGCTTGGAATCTTCGCGCTTCTGGCCGTCCTTCTCGCGCGGGCGGCGCAACGTCCGGTCGGCAACCGCTAGCCGAACCGCCGCGCGCAGGCTTGCCGGCCCGCTCGCGGCAGGCCTAACTTGGTGGTATGAGCGGTCAGGAAGTCGGGTCCTCGGCCGGGGAGGCAACGGGGTCGGCGCGGGATATGGAGCAAGTGGGGTTCGTGAGCCGCCTGCCGGATGGCGACGAATCCTCCCTCGGCTTTGGCTGTGTCCGAATCGGTCGTCAGCGCCGCGCCGATCTGGTGATCGAGGAAAAGACGGTCTCGCGCCACCACGCCGACATCTGCTACGAGAGCGGGCGCTACGTCCTCTACGATCACAGCTCGAACGGCACGTGGGTGAATGGCACGCTGGTCGTCGTTGCACAGCCGCTTCGTAACGGTGACACCGTTCGCTTTGGCGAGGCCGAGTTCCGTTTCTCGCTAAAGACCGTGCCTCGGCAGCAGGCGGTTGCGTCCACGGCGCGAGATACACCCACCGGCGTCGGCAAGCGGTCGACCCTGATGATGAAGGGCGGCAAGGGCCGGCGGAAAACGGGGCGGGGCAAGCTTCTGCTCTGGCTGGTGTTGGCAGCGCTATTGATCGGCGCGGCGGTGGTTTACTTCTTCTTCCCCGGCGTGATCGGCCAGGGCTCCCCCTAGGCAAGACAGGTCTTCCAGGACAGGGACACGAGGGGAGACGGTCAAGGTTAGGGGCGGCGGTCTCAGTGCCCCAGTCGCTCAGGGCATCGGTGGCGGTAGCTCCATCTCGAGGGGCTCCTCGGTGATCGACGGCCGAGCATCGGTTCCGTGCCGGACCAGCTCCATCCGACTGTCCGCCTGGATTAGCTTAACCATACCGAAGGGCACATCAGCGACCCAGAATTCGTCTTGCAGGTTCTCGCCGGCGCGGTAGTGGCGTGTATCGAACGTCCCCGCCTCGACGGTGACGCGTTCGGCACCGAGATCCTGTGTCGAGCCGCAGAGTTGCCGCCAACTGGGGCCGGTCTGCGTCTGTTCACCGATCTGTGCTAGCAGGTCGTCCGGCACTTTCCTGGCTGGGGCGCCCGGCATCTTCACGATGTAAGCCTTGAGGTCTTGGTGGTCGAACGGATAATGCGGTACGAGCATTTGGACGATCACGTTGTCACCGATCACGGGCGGTGCGCTGATCACCTCGATCCAGTAGTGCTGACGTCCTGCCACCACCTCCGAGCCGACCACGGCGAAGCGTATGAGCATGCTTTCACCGGCCGAATTGGTGAACTGCAGTTCGGCGTAGTGTCCTACCCGGGGGGCTGCGTAAAGGTTAGGACAGGGTCCACCCTCGTCTTGGCCGCGAAGGGCGGCGGCCATGGCTGTTAGAGAGAGAGCGAAAAGGGCTAAGGTGCGCGCGATCATTGGCTCGATCCAAGGGTTCGGCGGCTTCCATCCCGCCGCTACAGTGCAACGATCTAGAGGACGAAGGAAATCCCGACCAAAGCAAGTCCGATGTCTAACAAGCCTTCCATCAAGACACGGGCATACTCCACGCCGGTGAAGATATTGGCCAGGGCCACAAGCTCCTGCTGCGTCAGGGGGTCTCCCTCGGTGTTGCTCAGTTGGATACGCTGTCCGATTTCGCCCGCGAAGCTAGCGACAAATGCCTCGCCGGAGCCATCATCCAAGAATACCCCACTGCCGTCCTGGATGTCCCCGTTCTCATCCGCTTCAACAAGGAACCGGATCTCGCCGGAGCCGGTGACGATCGACGCTTCGAGCGTCTGACGGGTTGTCGTTTCTGTAGCGATGTCGAAGGTCACCGACAGGTCGCCGGCGGTGAGCGCGAGGTCCGCACCGTATCCTGTGAGGCCGGATCTGCTGATGCCAAAGTCGAAGTCGAGCTGGCTGCCCCCGTCCGATAGGAAACCGGTGAAGGAAAGCGTGCCGCCGGTGCCCGAGACCGTGCCGGTCGCCTGGTAGTTCAGCACCGGGAGTGTCGCGCTGTCCGAAGCGATGAACACCTTCAAGGTGACATCGATCGGCGACCCGCTCGCGTCGAGTATGCTCTGCCCGCTGAGGTCGATGTACCCGACCTCATTGAGTGCTGTCTTGTCGTTGTACAGGATGAAGCGCACGCCATCGGTCGGCGCTCCGGTCCGAACGGAGGCCACATACCGGCTACTATCCGCATCGTATTCGAAAGTTGTGCCAAGGGAGTCGGTGGGAATACTCGCCCTCAGCATGGACAGCGCGGTGCCGCGTGCGGAAGACTCTCGCACGCTCTGGCCAAGCCGGCTGTTCTGCCCGACCGGGTGGGGTGGCAGGGCCTGGGCAGTGGGGTTGACCGACCCGGTACTCTGCAGCGCGTTCGAGATGTCGTCGCGGAAGACCGCCAGACTTGTCTCTAGACTGTCAAGACCGGGGTTGTCATTGAAGTACTGGTCGAGGACCTGCTCGAAAGCCGCTTCGGTCCCCTCAGTGT
>JASFMO010000002.1:0-27366 GCA_050117535.1 Gemmatimonadales bacterium
CGGGCGAAGCCGCGCAGCCCCTCCAGCGTCGCGTAGATCACCGGCACGACGATCAGCGTCAGCAGCGTCGCCGAGATCAGGCCGCCGATCACCGCCACCGCCAGCGGCGCACGCAGGTCGGCGCCGGCGCCCAGCCCCAGCGCCAGCGGCAGCAACCCGAACACCGTGGTCACCGTGGTCATCAGGATCGGCCGCAGGCGAACGCGGCCCGCCTCCATGATCGCGTCCCGCAGCGACGCCCCTTCGCGCCGGAACTGGTTGATGAAATCGACCTTGATGATCGCGTCGTTCACGACGATGCCCACCAGGATCACGAAACCGATCAGGCTCATCACGTTCACACCGTCACGCGCGATCAGCAGCGCCGCCACCGCGCCGATCGCCGCCAGTGGCACCGCCAGCATGATGGTGAACGGGTGGATCACCGACTCGAACTGCGCCGCCAAAATCATGAAGACCAACGCCAGGGCCAGGCCGAACGCCAGCGCCAGCGAGCGGAACGACTCGCGCATCTCCTCGTTCACGCCGCCCACCTCGTAGCGCATCCGCGGTGCCAGCTCGATCCCGGTCAGCGACGACTCGATGGCCGTCACCGCCGCGTCCAGGCCGCCCGATGCGACATCGGCGTACACCGGCACCACCCGGCCCTGGCCGTCCCGCAGCACCTCGACCGGCGCCAGCGTCTCGCGCCAGACGATCAGCTCGCGCACCGGCACCCCGCGGATCTGGAACTGCAGCAAGTTGTTGAACTCGCGGCGCACGTCCTCCGGCGGCCGCACCAACACGTCGATGCGACGGTCGAAGTCGACGAAGCGCGTCGCCACTAGGCCGCGCATGTAGGCCTCGATGGCGTCCGCCACCTCGCGCACCGTCAGCCCGTGCCGCGCCACGCGCTCCCGCGCGATCTCGATCTCGATCTCCGGCTGCCCCCGCAGCAGGCCAATGCGCACGCCCGTCAGCATCGGCAGCGCGAACAGCCGCTCCTCGATCTCGCGCGCCACCGCCAACGCCGACTCCAGATCCTCGCTCCGCACCCGCACGGCGACGTCCGCCTCACCCAGGCCCAGCACGCGGCCCAACTCGGTGGTGCGGCCGGTCTCGATGGTCAGCGCTTCGCCGCTCAACAGGTCGCCGATCCCGGCCCGCAGCCGCCGCACCGCCGGCGCCGTCTTCTCGCCGTGGTGCAGCCGCACGTCCACCGCCGCCGTGTTCACGCCCGTCGCTTCGCGCTCGGTCACCTCCGCCGCCTGCGCCCGGCCCACGCGCGCGAACGCCGCGTCGGTAGCCTCGTCGCTCATCGCCACCGCCTCGAGTTGCACCACCACGTCGTCGGTCGTCTCCAGCGGCGTCCCCAGCGGCAGGTCGATGCGCGCCCGGTACGCGCCCTCGTCCACTTGCGGCAGCAGATCGCGCGGCAGCGTGGAACCCAGCAACAACGCCAACCCGAAGACCCCCGCCGCCATCGCCAGCGTCGCGGCCCGATGGTCGATCGCCCACTCCAGCGTCCGGTGATAGCGGACAGCGAACCGGTCGAACCCGCGGTCGAACGCGCGGAAGACCGGCTGCGCCGCCGCCGACAGCGGCCGCGCGATCAGCCCGCCCCAGAACTTGACCAGCGCGATAGCCAGCGCGACCAGTAGGGCGATCAAGGATCCGACCACCGCCCCGATCCACTGCACCAGAACCGGCGGCCACCTCCACCACCTCACTCTTCCGTGCCGCTCCCGCGCCTCCCTCGCATACTCCCCAACCCTGGGAATCACCCTCCCCCTGCTTCCCTCCTGCTCCTGCTCCTGATCCTGATCGTTATCGTGATCGTAGTCGCCATCAGCGGAGCGAATCCGCGCCGCAATCATCGGCAACAACGTCAACGCCACCAGCAGCGACGCCAGCAACGACACCGCCACCGCGATCGACAAGTCCTTGAACAGTTCGCCGGCCACCCCCTTCACGTAGATGATCGGTCCGAACACCGCGATCGTCGTGAAGGTCGAAGCCGTGATCGCCGCCTGCACCTCGCGCGCGCCCAGCGCTGCGGCCGCCGCCGCGCCCATGCCCCGCTCGCGATGTCGGAAGATGTTCTCCAGCACCACGATCGAGTTATCGACCAGCATCCCGACGCCCAGGGCCAGTCCGCCCAGGCTCATGATGTTGAGGCTGACGTCGAACGCGTACAGCAGGCCGAACGTGAGGATCACGCTGATCGGGATCGACAGCGATATGGCCACCGGGTAACGGGCGTCGTGCAAGAACAGGAAGAGAACCAGAAAGGCGAGGATCGCCCCGAACGCTAGCGCTTGGACCACGTTCGAGATCGCGTCGCGGATGAATCCAGCCTGCGATGTGGCCACCGCCAACTCGACGACGGGATATTCTGCGCGCAGTTGCTCGAGGATCTCCTCGACGCTCTCCGCCACCCGCACCGTGTTCGTGCCGGACTCCTTATATAATAGGAGGCCCACCGATTCCTGACCGTTGTAGCGGGCGATCGTCTCACGGTCCGCGAACCCATCCTCGACGTCCGCCACATCGCGCAGCAGCACCAGAGAGCCCGTCGCGCCCCGGCCCACCACGGTCTCGCCGATCTCGTCCACCCGTCGGAACTCGCCCAACGCGCGCAGCGAGTAGCGGTAGCGGCCACGCCGGATCGTGCCACCCGGCGCGCTGTAGTTGGCGGCGTCCAGCGCCGTCGAGACCTGATCGATGGTCACATCCAGCGCTTCCAGCCGGTTCGGATCGACCTGAACGTGGATCTCGCGCTCCAGGCCGCCCGCCACCGCCGCCTGCGCCACGCCGTCGATCTGCTCCAGCCGCCGCTTGAAGACGTTCTCGCTCAGCTGCTTCAGCTCCCACAGATTCGTCGTCTCCGACGTCACCGCCAGCGTCATCACCGGCTCGCTGGTCGGGTCGGACCGCAGGATCGTCGGGCGCTCCGAGCGCTCCGGCAGATCGTAGCGCACGTTGTCCAGTCGTTCGCGCACGTTCAGCGTCGCGAAGTCCATGTCCGTGCCCCAGAGGAACTGCAGCCGCACCTGCGACGCGCCCTCGCGACTCACCGAACTGACCGACTTCACCCCGGGGACCCGCGCCACCGAGCGCTCGATCGGCTCGGTGATGAAGCGCTCGACCTCCGCCGGGCCCGCCTCGGGATACTGGGTCCATACCGTCAATGTCGGGAAGGCGACGTCGGGAAGCAGGTCCACCGGCAGGCGGGTGAACGCGATGATGCCGAGCATCACGATGGCCAGGAACGCCATCGCTGTCGCGACGGGCCGTCGTATCGAGAGGTCAGGTAACGCCATCGATCGTTCCGGTTCGCTCAGCGCGTGACAGGGTCGCCGCGATCATCGCGGCCGTGGGATCGGCCGGCCGATCGCGCCTTCCAAGCGGGCCAGCGTCTGCATGAAGTTGTAGCGTGCGTCGATCAGACCACGCTCCGCTTCGGTCAGCTGCGAGGTCGCCTGCTGTAGCTCGGTGTAGGTCGTCGCCCCGATTCGGTACCGTTCGGTCGCCAGCCGCACCGATTCGCGCGCCAGGCTCACCAGCCGCGTGCGGATCTGAACCGCTTGATAGGCGGTGACCAGCGATTCGTAATAGTTGCGGACGTCCTTGTCGGTGCTCAGCAGTTGCGCGACCTTGTTGTGTCGCGCTTCCTGCAGGCGCGCCGACTCCTCGCCCGTGCGCGTCTTCTTCTCGAAGCCCGCCAACAGCGGCCACGATAGCGTGATGCCGAAGTTGTTCCCGCTGTTCTCCGGGCTCAGCTCGATCAGGTTGGCATCACCCGGAAGCTGCTGCGAGCGGCTGAACGTATACGACAGGTCGATCCGCGGCAGCCAGGTCCCGCGCGCCGACCATAGCCGCTTGCCCGCCGCCTCGATCTCGGCGTCCAACCGCGCCAGTTCCGGGCTCGCCGCGTGAGCCAGAGCGACCAGCGAGTCCAACGGGATATCCGACGGATCGAAGACCACGGCCGTATCGCGCAGCGTGTAGCGCATCGCTTCATCGAGTCCGAGCGTCGCCGACAGCTCACGCCGCGACGCCTCGGCCTGCTGATCCGCCTGCAGCACCGCCACCTCGTTCTGGCCCACCGTCACTTCGGCCTGCAGCACATCGGTCTGCGCCACGGCCGCGATCCGGAACCGCGCCTCCGCGATCTCCACGTCCCGCCGGCGCGCTTCCAGTTGCCGCCGCGCCAGCCGCGCCAGCTCTTGCTGCTTCAGCGCCTCCCAGTACTCGACCTCGACTTCCGAACCCAGGCGCACCAGCGTCGAGACCGCTCTCAGGTCGGCCGCTCGCGCCGTCGCCTTACTGGCCCCCACATCGAAGAACCGCGTACCCCGATCGAACAGCGACCAGCTGAACGTCAAACCCTGGTACGACGACTTCGCCACATCCGTTATGGGATCCTCCAGACGCTGAGCCACGCCGGTCGGATCGACGAACGTGCGCGTCGTGAACTCGTTCCGCGCCAGGCTGATCCGCAGGTCGGCGCTCGGTAGCCAGCGACCCCACGCCGTCCACACGCCTTCGCCCGCCGCGTTCGCCGCGGCCAGTGCCGCCTGGTACTCTGGGCTGCGCCGCCCCAGCAGTGTCTTGGCGTCCGACAGGTTGAGCACCGTGTCCGTCGTCTCTGCCGAACCCGTCATCTGTGCCGATGCAGGCCCCACTAGTAAGACCGTCACGATGAGGCTGATCGGCAGCACGAGACGCGACCGGCGCACGACAGCTCGTTTCATCATCAGCGGCTCGACCTCAGTCCGTCGCATCGTTCGCTTCCAGTCGTACGCGCGCATCGTGGATCAGCGTGTAATGTCCTTCGGTCAGTACTATCTGTCCCGGCTCGAGCATCGTCGTGCCTTCGCCCGGCACGATCTCGAAGAAGTTCTCGTTCTCCAGCCCGGTCGTCACATAGGTCCACTTCGCCAGACCCTGGGTCGCACCCTCCGAGTCCGGCTCGAACACGAACACCAGGGTCCGGTTGTCACGCTCCAGTATCGCCGACCGCGGCACCATCACCCGGTTGGCGTACAGCCGCGCCGCGATCCGCACCCGCGCGTACATGCCCGGCTTCACCGCCCCGTCCGGGTTCGGCAATACGACCGTCACCCGCGAGGTTCGCGTGCGCGGATCGACCACCGGGTTGATCGACGCGACCCGTCCCAGGAAAAAGGTGTCGGGAAACGCCGACAGCGTCACCCGCGCTTGTCGGCCTTCCTGTAGGAAGGGGACCTCGGTCTCCAACGCCTGGACCTCGATCCTCACCTGCGCCAGATCGACGACCTCCGCGATCGAGTCCCGCTGCTGCACCCGCTCACCGGGCACGATGGCCATGTTCGCGATCGATCCGGCGAACGGCGCGCGTATGGTCGCACGCTCGACGTTGAGCTCGGCCTCGCGAACCGTCACCTCCGCCTCGCTCAGACCGCTCCTCGCCCGCGCCATGCGTCGGCGCTCGGCCCGCAGCTCCTCGTCCTCGATCTCATCATCGAACAGCGTGTACTCGGCGAACTGCGCCTCCGCGCGCTCCAGGGCAGCACGCGCCTTCTCCAACTCGAACGCGTAACGCTCCGGGTCGATGCGGGCCAGCACCTGCCCCTGGCGTACCCAGTCACCCTCCTCGACATACACATCGGTGACCGGCCCTTCCACCTCGGCGGCCAGCAGCGTGCGCGCCATGGCCTGGGCCTGGCCCGCGGCGGAGACCGTCACCACGAACGTGTCCCGCGTCACCGAGGAGGCCGATACTGGAATGGCGATGTCGCTGCGAAAGGCCTGAGCCGACTCCACTTCCGGCGTGTCTTCATCCGTCGTCTCGGCGTTGGCCGGTTCGTCCTCGGCCTGTAGAGCGCGAAGCCGTAGGTAGATTCCACCCAAAGCGCCCGAAAGGATGACGACGGCCGAGACGATGCTGAGCGTGCGGCGGCTGAATACCATGATCACCCAATTGCCTGATTGCGGTTGAGTGGGGCTAACCCTGTAAGATGGACGTCGAACGTTAAGATGCGCCAGTCGCACAAAACGTCGCCCTCATACCGATAGCTGTCCGGTCTCAACGGTTCCTCAAGCGACGTTGACGCAGCGACTCGACCCGGGCCGACGTCCGAAGCGACTCCCGGGACGGCATGGGCCTGGTTATACTACGGGCCCAGCAGCCTAATTGCTTCACCCGGGCTCCAACGAGGTACGAATGGAGAATCTGGTCGCGGTAGCCAACTACAAGACGAAGGTGGAGGCGGAGGCGGCGGCGGAGCTTCTGAAGAGCGCCGGTATCCCCTACCTCATTCAATCGCAGGAGGGGATGCTCCACGGTCCCCTGTTTCCCGGCGCCACCATCCACGTGGCGCCCGAGCTGGCCGAGGAAGCGCGCGACGTCCTCGGTATCGCCGATGAAGAAGAGGAGGCCTGACGAGCCTCCTCCTCTGAATCACGCGCACCTTCCCAGTGTCTACATCCGGTGAGGCGCCCCTGCCTCCTGCCACTCGCTCACGAACAGCGCCGGATCCCTGAATTCGCCGTTCTCCCACACCTCGAAGTGCAGATGGGCACCCGTGACCTTGCCGGTCGAGCCTTGCGTGCCCAGCACTTCACCGCGCGCCACACGCTGTCCCTTCGCGACGTCCAGACGATCCAGGTGCGAGTAGAACGTCTTGATGCCGTTTCCGTGGTCCAGGATCACGACCGTGCCGTGCGCGGCGCCACCCGAGTAGTCCGTCGTCGCCTCCTCTACGCGCCCGGCCGCCGCCGCGCGGATCTCGGACCCCGGCCTCCCGACCAGGTCTACGCCCCTGTGCTGCGCCTTCTCGTGCGTAAACGGGTTCAACATCGGACCCCAAGCCGCGCTGACCCGGGCGCCCGGCATCGGGTTCGAGAGAACCAGAGTGCCAGCCTGTTCCGGGCTCTGGCCGCTCGTGGCAACAAAACCGCTCGAGGTGCCCGCCATCGGCAACAGCAGTAAACCCAAGGCCACCGCGACAGGAATGGGGTATAGCCCCCGCACGCCTTTTCCACTGAATGACTTGCTTGCCATGATCGTCTCCAGTCTCGCCCTGAGCGTTCGCCGCCGACTGAACAACGCCGGTGCCAGGCTCGCCTCTTGGCCCAGGCCGAGCCTCAGCACCGCCACGATGCTCTGACCGTAAATCCGAGCGCTCAGTCTGCCGCTCGACAATACCAGCTCGTCGCAGATTCGCTCGTTCTCCTCCTGCATTCTCCTCACGCTGAGCCAAGCGATCGGGTTGAAGAAATAGAGCGCGGCCACGACCAGCTTACCCTTCAGAATCAGATCGTCACCGCGACGCACATGCGCCAGCTCGTGGGCCAACACCGACGCCACCAGGCCGGCGTCTCCACTCTCCAGCACCGACCGCGGCAGGAAGATCGACGGGCGAATCGTTCCGTAGGTGAAAGGCATGCGCGGCTCGTCCGAGGTCACGAGGTGGACGCGACGACGCACGCCCAGTTCGCCCTTCCAACTGTGCAGCATCCGCAGCACCGCCGGATCGGTTATCGGCTCGGCTCTGGCGACAACGTCGCGGTATCGGCGACGGCGACGGGCGAGGGTTGACCCTACCGCGAATACGCCCAGCACCCAAGCGGCCAGTACGGCAAGCTCCCAACCCGCGGCATCCAATGCCCGATCGGCCGACCCAGCCGCCGAATTTTCTGGGCTCAGAGCGGCCCCCTCATCGAGACTCGACGCTGGCCAGGCATTCCGCCACGCCGCATCGAGCGCCGGAGCCAGCCGGGACCGCTCGGCCAGGGCGCCCAGGCTGAACGGCAGCGCCAGGTCGACCGGCAGCACCAGCCTCAGCAGAACCAGACCCCAGAGCGCGTGGCGCAGGCGCGGCGACGCGGTTCGCAACACGCCCGTCAGCCCGAGCACGATGAAGCAGAGCACCGCCGAGAAGACCACTTCCCAGCCGGCGGCCTGCAGCACGATAGAGGCCCACTCGCTCGCGGTCGCCGTCGCCTCCCCCCTCACCGCTCGTCCTCGCCTTCCAGCAAGCGCGACAACTCCTCGACCTCTTCCGGCGTCAGGTGCCTGGACTCGGCGAACAGCGAGACCACCGGCGCATAGTCGACCTCGAGCACCCGCTCTGCCAGGTCGCGCACCAAACCCGCCAGGCCGGCGACCTTCGAGATTCGCGCCGCGTACAGGTAGATGCCGTGAAAGCTCCGCTTCGCCAGCAGCCCCTTGGTCGCCATACGGTCGAGCGTCGTCCGCGTCGTCGAGTAGGCCCAGTCGACGCCCTCCGGCAGCCCCTCGTGCACCTCCCGTGCGCTCGCCTCACCGGCGCTCCAGAGGACCTTGAGGACGGCCAATTCCGACCGGGTCAGCTCGGGGAGAGTCTCATCCTGTCCAGTCACGTGGCATCCCCCCAGGTAGTTCAGTCTCGACTCACGCAGGAACCGGGCGTGGGCAGCACGATGTAACGTGAACGCTACTATGTAGCGTTCCCACTATAATTGAGCACGAAGCGCCTGTCAAGCACTTCCGTGGCTCGATCAGCTCACTCGCCCATGATCTGCACGATCAACCGCCGCGTGCGCGATCGGTTGTCGAAGTCCACGAACGTGATCTGCTGCCACGTCCCCAACTGCAGCTCGCCGTCCACGAACGGCACCGTTAGCGACGGACCCAGCAGCGCGGCCCGCACGTGCGAGTGGCCGTTCCCGTCCCCCCAGCGAAGGTTGTGCGCGTACTCGCGATTCGGCGGCACGATCTCGTCGAACAGCCGCCCCAGGTCCGACAGCGCGCCCGACTCGTACTCGATCGTCGTCAGCCCACCCGTCGACCCGGGACAGAACAAGGTCACGATTCCCGAGCGGAGACCGCTCGCTCGCACCCGCGCTGCCACCTCGCCCGTGATGTCCTGCATGTCGGCGTTGCCGCGCGTCTTCAGTTCGATAGAGTCACTGGTAACCATGGCATCCGGAATCTGCTGAAAGGATTGTAGCTCGTGTGAGGGCGGGTCTCTGGCCCTCTTGACGCCTACGGCCCAGACTCCCGGCTGACCGGCGTGCCTGTCGCGCCGCCGAGAGAGAGGCCGCGGGGCGGGTCGTCGCAGCGAAGCTGGTTTTAGCGACCCCGCGGTCACGGCGCCAGCCGTGAGCGCGGGGGAGGCCGGAGCGAGACGACCCGCCCCCGGCCGATGATCCTACCCGTCGTCACGCCCCAGGCGTGAGCGCGGCGGACACCGGAGCGAGACAGCCCGCCCCCGCCCGATCAACCTCGCTCGCCCAATTCGTCCAGCGGCACGGTCAACCCGAGGATGTTCCAGCCCGCATCGACGTAGACCACCTCGCCCGTCACGCCGCGGCTCCAATCGCTCAGCAGCCACAGCGCCGTGTTCCCCACGTCTTCCGTCGTCACCAGCGTGCGGAGCGGTGAGGCCTTCTCGGAGTAGCCGAGGATCTTCTTGAAGCCGCCCACGCCCGACGCGGCCAGCGTCTTGATGGGCCCGGCCGAGATCGCGTTCACCCGAATGCTCTTCGGCCCCAGGTCGTTGGCCAGGTAGCGAACGCACGCCTCCAGCGCCGCCTTCGCCACACCCATTACGTTGTACTGCGGCGCGACCTTGACCGAACCGTAGTAGGTCATCGTGAGGATCGAGCCGCCGTTCGTCATCAGAGGCTCGGCCGCCCGGGTCAGTGCGACCAGCGAGTAGGCGCTGATGTCCAGCGCCATCTTGAAGCCTTCGCGGCTCGTGTCCACGAAGCGGCCCGACAGATCCTGGCGATCGGCGAAGGCGATGGAGTGGACCAGGACATCGATGTTGCCCATGTCCTCTTCCACCTTTTTGAACACATGCTTGATCGCTGTGTCGTCCGCGACGTTGCATTCCTCGATGAACGTCGCACCCACGCTCTCCGCCAGCGGGCGCACCCGCTTCTCAAGCGGCGCCGCGCCATAGCTGAACCCCAACTCGCAGCCCTCGCGGTGGAGCGCCTGGGCGATACCCCATGCGATCGACCGGTCGTTGGCCACGCCGAAGATCAGTGCTTTCTTGCCGTCGAACAGCCCCATGTGGGGTCCTCCTCACCGGGGACTCGCGTCTCCTTGAAACGAAGGCTCCAATGTAATGCCCACCCGGCCTCGGGTCATGCCCTAAGCGAAGCTCGAGGAGTCACGCGGCACCCTGGCCGCTCCATGCCACCACGGCCTGCCCAAGTCCGGACGGCCTCCGGTCGCTCTCCTCGGGTCGCGCCCAGAAGCCAGTGCCCGGGTTAGGGATCTGAGACCTCGAAAGCGAGTCGCGCTCCGGTCTCCGCCGCGAATGCGACCATCCGCTGCTTCAACCGCTCCACCACATCCGCGTGCGCCGCGGCGACGTTGTACCGCTCGTACGGGTCCGCCCGCAGATCGTAAAGCTCCAAGACGACAGGCCCTTCCGGCTCCGGGCGCCGAGCGACCAGCTTCCAATCGCGATCCCTTACAGCCTCCAAGCGGTCCGGGTACACGTAGTAGAAGTACTCGCGCGGCGAGGCGGCCTGCCCCGTCAGCAACGGCCAAATGTCGAGGCCGTCGACGACGCGATCCGCCGGGTTTTCGGCACCGGCCACCTGCAGCAGCGTCGCGAATACATCCATCGTCGTCGCCATCTCCGCGCTCACCTGGCCCGCCGGAATCCGTCCGGGCCAGCGGGCGATGAACGGAACCCGCACGCCGCCTTCCCACGTGGTGGCCTTCGAGCCGCGCAGCGGACCCGCCGTCCCCGCATCCCAAGGCTCGATCTTGCCCTCGCGGAACATCCGGTCCGGCATCTCGCTCCACGGTCCGTTGTCGCTGGTGAAGATGACCAGCGTTCGGTCGTCCAGGCCCTCCTCAGCCAGCGCGTCCAGGATGCGGCCGGCGCTCCAATCGATCGTCTCGATCACGTCGCCGTACAGCCCCCCGGCCGAGCGGCCGCTGAATCGCGCCGAGGTATGAAGCGGGACGTGCGGCATCGAGTGGGCCAGGTAGAGAAAGAACGGTTCATCGCGCGCCTCCCGGATGAACCGTATCGCTTCCTCGGTGTAGCGCTCCGTCAGCGTGCTCTGCTCTACCGGGTGCTCGATGGGCAGCGTGTCCCGCCACAGCTCCAGCGGCCGCTCCGTGCCCACCCACGGCGGCATCATGTCATTGCTGTACAGCAGCCCGTAGTAAGAGTCAAAGCCGTGCTCGGTCGGAAACGATCCACGCTGCGAGCCCAGGTGCCACTTGCCGATGGCCGCCGTCCGGTAACCCCGCGCCTTCAGCGCCTCGGCTAAGGTCAGCTCCGCGTCGGGCAGACTCCACTCTTCCTCCGGACCCAGGGCCCAGCGCAGGTTCGCCCGGATCGGGTAGCGCCCCGTCAGCAGCGCGAACCGCGACGGCGAGCAGGCCGGAGACGACACGTAGAACGACGTGAGCTTGATCCCCTCCTGCGCCATTCGATCCAGCCGAGGGGTGTGAATCGTGGGGTGGCCGTAGACGCTCAGGTCACCGTACCCGAGGTCGTCGGCGAAGATCACGACGATGTTGGATCGCCCCTCGTCACCCTCTTCCGTAGCTCCACACGCGACGCTCAACGCGCCGG
Organism: Gemmatimonadales bacterium; assembly: GCA_050117535.1. Classification (GTDB taxonomy): domain Bacteria; phylum Gemmatimonadota; class Gemmatimonadetes; order Palauibacterales; family KS3-K002; genus JASFMO01. Next base: position 11,559 of record JASFMO010000002.1, read on the forward strand.
CAAGGGCAACGGTCACCAAGGACCGGATACGTGTGCTGATTGCCTGCATGGCCTTTCACCTGCTTGCTCGGAACAGCGAACGGCTGTAAGGATTGGGCTGATCTCGATCCGAACCGCCACCAATGCGCAGCGACGGCGCAAACTACAGCCGTCTCAGCCGAGGAGCGACCCGCATGAAGCGCTGCGAGTGGGCGCAAACCGATCCCTCCATAGCCTACCACGACCAGGAGTGGGGGGTGCCCGTCCACGACGACCGGACGCTATTCGAGTTCCTGATCCTCGAGGGCGCCCAAGCCGGCCTCAGTTGGGAGACGATTCTCAAGAAGCGCCAGACCTATCGCGCCGCTTTCGACGATTTCGACGCTCGGGCCATCGCTCGCTACGGACAACGCAAAGTCGACCGACTGCTCGCCGATCCCGGCATCGTCCGCAATAAGGCGAAGGTGGCCGCCGCCATCCAGAACGCCAGGGCCTTCTTGAAGGTGCAGGAAGAGTTCGGAAGTTTCGACGCCTACATCTGGAGCTTCGTGGACGGCCGCCCGATCAAGAACGCCTGGCAGTCGCTCCGCCAGCTACCCGCCCAGACGCCCGAGTCCCAGGCGATGAGCAAGGACCTATTGAGACGCGGCTTCAAGTTCGTGGGCCCCACGATCTGCTACGCCTTCATGCAGGCGGTGGGCATGGTCAACGATCATGTGGTCGACTGTTTCCGCTACGACCAGGTCAACCCGGCCAACCATGAGGACCCGTAACCGAACGGCTGTTCAAATCAACTGTTTCAAATCTCGAACGACCGTTCGATAACCCGCCTCCAGTTCGCAACTTCAAACTCCGGGCAGACCGGTCCGACGCTCTCGCTATCGTCGAGATTCGCCATTCCACCTTGGCAGCCAACGCCCTTCCACAGCCGATATTCGACATTCGACATTCATTACCGCCCGTACCGCTCCAACCACTGCAGATCGTCGCCGTCAATAGACACCGCGTACAGCACACCCCGGCCGAAACCCACCAACCGGCGACCCTCGGGCAGGACGACCTGACTCACCCGGCGGGCCGCCGCGTCGAACACGTCATACGTTTCCGGCTCACCCGTGCCCACGTATCGCCGCACCCACGCCTCCCCCTCCGGCGTGACACGCAACGCGTCCCGCCCGAACGGCGGTTTCACCTCCGGCCACTCCATCTCGTCGAGATCCGGGCGCGGCATGTTGATCGTCCGGCTGCGCCCGCCTCCATCGGTCGAGATCGCCATCATCGACGCCGACGACATCCGGTCCGCCCAGGCGTCCTTGTCCGCTCGCGTAATCTTCACGGGTTCGTAGTCCACCGCTGGACCCAACACCGGCGGGATGCCACGCGATCGCCACTCCAAGCGGTAGTTCTCTCCCCACGCCAGCGCGACCCGGCCATCGGGGCCCACGCCCCACTCGTTAGTGGCCTCAAACGGCTGAACTCCGTGCCCGCTGAACGAGACCCCCCCGCCACCACTGCGCACCTGGGCGATCTGCGGCCGCGGCAGCAGTGACATCGTATCGATGGCGCCCGTCCCCCGGTCGAGAGCGACAACAGCGAACGAATCCGGCAAACTCTCCCCGGGTCGCAGGCTCATGACGTTGCTCAAGTCGAAATAGAGGCGGCCCGCGGCGTCGGCCGCGCGCGGGAACAGGAGAAAACCGTCGGGGTGCATCATCCCCATCGATTCCCCAAGCGTGCCGTCCGGCGCGATCACCGTCAGGCGCATGTTGCCGAAGTCGACCAGCAAGGTCGAATCGCCCGGCAATGGGAAGAGATCATCGGGTATCCGGTACTCGCCCGGCCCGCTTCCTTCGTGACCGATCTTTTCCATGCTTCCCGACTTCAGGTCCACGATCTTGAGCGCGACCTCCAGTCGGTCCGCGACGATCAGCCTTCCATCGGCCAACTCCCGCAGCCCGGTGATGCGGCTGAACGGCTCGGGGAACGAGGCTTCCGGTTTCGACATCTGCACTCGCGGCACCGGACCCTCCTGAGCCAAGCCCGATTCAGCGGCGGCCAACGTGAGAACAGCAACAGCGATGAGCCCTTTTCGCTTCCCCATATCACCTCCAAGCGTTGTTACCCTCTCGTCTCACGCTAATCCAGCAACCCTTCATTGATGATGCATCACTTCTCCTTGGCGTCGCACAAGCCGCCAGTATAGGTAGCCAGACGGTACCGACGCGACCCCGGCGTCGTCGTGAACCTTCCGAGCCGTTCCCGTGTTAATAGCAGGAGAGGGGACTCCGGACAGAACCGGTTGGATCTGCGATCGGGCCGGTGCAACCAATCGCGCGCCGTCGCCGTCCAACCTTCCACATGCGCCCGCAGGCGTTCTGAGAGTCGCGCCTTTCTGAATCCTTTTCCGGGCGCTGTACGTACTAGAGGAACGTTATGACAGGCCCCAACCTGAAGATCCTCGTGGAGCGTGCGCGCTCCTGGTATCTGGCACGTGCCATCGGCGTGTACGTGCTGGCGTCGTCGGCTGTGCTTCAGGGAATCGACCTCCTGGAATCGCAGTTCGGCCTACCCACCTGGTTCTTCCCCGTCGGCCTCGTCCTTCTCCTGATCGGCCTGCCGATCGTCACCCTAACGGCCGTGATTCAGCGTCGCGCCTCCTCGACACCGCGCGATGAGGAAGTCGCCGAGGAACGAACGGCCCCCAAGCCCAGCGCCGAGGGGTTCCAGCGGCTGTTCACCTGGCGGTTGGCCATCCTCGGCGGCGTGCTCGCCTTTCTCGCGCTCGGCAGCCTCGGAATCTCGCTCGTTTGGCTTCGAAATCGCGGCTCGGAGCTCAGTCCGAACGCCGTGGCCGTCTTGCCCTTCCATGTAGTCGGCAGCGATGGTGATTTGTGGCGTGAGGGTCTCGTCGATCTCCTCGGTACCGCCCTGGATGCGACCGGCGAGTTTCGTTCCTCCGACCCGCGCGCTGTGCTCAACCGCTGGCACAAGGCGGCTAACCCGGGGGAACTACCGGAACCGGCGAAAGCCGCCGGTGTGGCCCGTTCCCTCGGCGCCGGTCGCATGATTCTCGGCAGCTTGATTCGCACGACACCGAACTCCGTTCGGCTCGCCGCCGACTTGTATTCGGTGCGATGGTTGCGCAAGGAGGCGACGGCCGTCGTCGAGGGAGCGGAAGACGAGATGACGGCGCTGGTCGACCGGCTGACCATCGACCTGCTCCGCTCCGTTTGGCAAGGCGACAGTATTCCAGACGTGCGTGTCTCCGCCATGACGACGTCGTCGATCCCGGCCCTGCGCGCCTATCTGGAAGGCGAACAGGGGTTCCGCCAACTTCAGTTCAGCGATGCTCAGGCCGCTTACACACGCGCCATCGAGCAGGACTCGACCTTCGCCATCGCCTACTACCGACTGGCCCAGACCTATGGCTGGTTCGTGGGACTGGTCGCTCCGGAAGTACAGCGCTACTTGGCGGCTGCCGAGCGCCACAGCCAGGGGCTCGCGCCTCGCGACAGTCTGCTGATACGCGCCTGGAAGCTCGCCGACGTCGATGGCGACCTCGACGCCATTCCCATCTTCGAGAATCTCGTCGCCCGCTACGTCGACGATCTCGAGGCCTGGCACGGGCTCGGCGACGCTCTCTTCCATATGGGCAGCCAGACCAACCGCCCCCTCACGGCGGCCGTAGAGCCGCTCGAGCGAACCCTGGCGCTCGACTCCGCCTTCGCACCCGCTCTGATTCACCTGATCGAGATCGCCTACATGATCGACGACGCCGAGCGAGGGCGGGATTGGACCAAGCACTTCCTCGCTCTCGACTCGTCGTCGGTCTACGCCCGGAGTTTCCGGTTGCTGACACCGCTGCAGTTCGGGCCGGCGGCAGACTCGACTCGCGCGGCCGCCGCCCTCGACACGGTCGACGCCGATCTACTCCACTGGATGATCGCGAGGCTGCGAGGGTCGGCCTACAACCTACCTCTCTACGAGCGCGTCACGCTCGAGCTGGCGGATTCCCGGTTCGGGAACGACGACCGGGCGATGGGCTACTTCCACCTTGCCCAGGCGCAGCTCCGGCACGGGCATGTCGCGATGGCGGTTGACCTGCTGAAGCAGGTCTCAGTGCTCTCAGACGGTCGGATGGACAGGCCCGCGCTCAACACGCTCGCCTCGGCTCGCGAGCTGGGCCTTGCCGTGGACTCGGCGTCCCTGGCCTTGATCGAACGCCTGGCGAACGGAGCCGAAGACCCGGTTCCCGCTCTCGCCGTAAGCGCCGTTCGTGACGGCCGACCGGAGCGAGCGGAAGCGGCCGTCGAATGGCTCGAGGGCGGCGCCGACAGGTACACGCAGCAAGGGCGAGTCGAGTTCGGCCGGTCCGTGCGCGGCCAGGCCGTCGCACTGCAGGGACGAATCGCCGCAGCGAACGACAGCGCCGAGGTCGCCATCGCTCGACTGCGCCGCGGGCTTTCACTGATGAACGCGACCTGGGGGCGAATCCGCGACCAGGAGCGCTATTGGTTGGCCTACCTGCTGCAGGAGAACGGTGGCGAAGACGAGGCGCTGGCGATTTTCGGCTCGCTCTACTGGCATCCCTGGATCGAGCCGCTCGGTCTCTACCATCGCGCTCAGCTCCACGAACGACGCGGCGAGTTCGATCAGGCCGCCCGGTACTATGTCCGCTTCCTCGAGCTCTGGGATGACGCGGACCCACACCTGCAACCGCGCGTCGAGGCCGCCCGCCTGTCGCTCCAGCGCTTGCGCGGCGAGCGCATCGCCAGCTGACGCAGCCGGCGCGCCTCGAAAGTCAGGACCGCCATGACACGCGCAACGCGACCACCGATCCGCAGTCGCGTCTAGCGCCCAACGCAGAGTGGAATTCCGAGGGTTGAGAGGGGTCTACGCTACGACCCCAAGGGTCTCACCGCTCCACGATCAGGTAGCAGAAGACCGCCGACGGCCCTGACATCTCCACGATCATCCCACACGCCCGATTGCCGCTCACATCCTCGAGCTCCACCGGTTGCGGCAGATACAGCGGGCCGAGGAACCGCCCCTCGGCGTCGAAGATGTCGCGGCGCCTCGCCTCGCCACCGTACGCATCGACCCACAAGCGACCCTGATCGTCCATCACGACACTCTCCACCGCCGGGACGACCGCCGCGAACGGCACCAACTCGAGCGCCTCACGGGGCATGGCATCCGGGACTCGCCCCATCTCATCGAGCACGCTGTCACGGATCTCGGGCGTCACCGCCACGTTGTCGTACTGGCGCGCCACGCGGCGTAGCAAGGCCCCGGCTGGATCTCGAATCTCGATCATGTAGCGCGCGCCCAGGGTGACGGCCGCCCGGCCAGGTATAGCTGAAAGCCGTGGCGTCGGAGCGAGACGCGGCTTGGCAAACGAAGAGCGCCCCTCCGAATCCTCTATCTGCCGCCAAATTGCCGGTAGGAACAGCGCCAATGTGTCCGCGATGGCACCCGACCGGTCCATTCGGTAGATCACCGCCTGCCCCGTGTCGCGCACCTCGGTCAGAAATGGCACCGGCTCGCCGGCCACGTATAGCTCGTCCGGGCCTCCAGCGGCAAACAACGGAGTCGTCCCCGCCAAACCCGCCAGGTCGATCTCGAACCGCGATAGGAAGACCCCGGACGTGTCGAACACGGTGACTCGATTGAGCGACGTGTCGAGCACGTAGATCCGCTCGCCCGCGACCTCCAGAAACAGCGGCGTCACGAACTGGCCCGGCCCTTCACCGGGGCCGCCGAACGAACCGAGGTAGACGCCATCCGCCCCGAAACGCAGCACCCGTCGATTGCCCATGTCCAGCACCGCCACTCCGTCATTGGGCAAGATGCCGACGTCCATCGCGTAGACCGCGGGCTGTCGGTCGAACAGCTGATCTCCCGTCACCAACAGGTACTGGTTCAGCCTCCACGGAACCGTGTCGCCCAGTAGACCGCGATCCGAGCTCATCACTGACGGAACCCCACCGATCGTGTCCTGAACGATCCCGGCCCTATCGGCGTCCCCCTGGCAACCAAGAGCACCGATCACCGTCAAGGCAGCAAGCCCCCCGGCCCACAAGCCACTCGCACTATCCCTAACGCTCACGTTCGCTCCAACCTTCCTCGAAGTGCCCCTCCTCCACCCCCCACCTCTCTCTATCTTGATCGTGATCGTGATCGTGATCGTACGCCATCACCGTCACCATCGTCATCGCCATCATCTTCACAGCGGCCTTCCGCCGCTCCCCACCCACCGCTATAGTCCGACCATTCGAGCACGCCGTCAATGCATGCCCAATCAAAGAGAGTCGGTCGCGCAGCCAGGAGGGCCACCGCGCCATGCAAGAAGATCACCTGTCTGAGGAGTCGATACTCTCCCTACTCGTGAACCTGATTCGCATTCCATCCGTCAATCCCACACTCGCACCCGACGAATCGGACGGCGAAGCCGCGCTCGCGACCTTCGCACGCGACTGGCTCACGGAGCGCGGGGTCGAGGCCTGGCTGGAAGAAGTGGCGCCCGGACGCCCCAACGTCGTCGCGCAAGTCGGCCGGAATTCCGGCCCCACTCTCGTACTTTGCGCACACATCGATACGGTCAGTACCGCCGGGATGGAAATCCTGCCGTTCGAGCCGCGCCTCGACGGCGGGCGCGTCTACGGCCGCGGCAGCTACGACATGAAGGGCGGCGCCGCGGCGGTGATGGCAGCGCTCGCCGCACTACGAGACTCCGACCTAGCGGGTAGGGTCTTGGCCGCCCTGGTCGTCGACGAGGAGCACTCGAGCATCGGCGCCGACGACTTCGTCGCTCGCTACCCGGCGGACGCCTGCATCGTCACCGAACCCACCGAGGGCCGGCTCTGCCTGTGCCACAAAGGCTTCGTCTGGAGCCGTATCACGACCAGAGGCGTCGCCGCCCACGGCAGCCGTTGGGATCTCGGCGTTAGCGCCGTCGGCAAGATGGGACGCATCGTCGCCGAACTCGAGCGCTTTGATCGCGAGACGCTCCGCCAGCGAACCCAGCTTAAGCTCGGTCCCGCCTCCCTGCACTGCGCCACCATCGATGGCGGCTCCGGCCTCAGCACCTACGCTTCCGACTGCACGCTGCAGGTCGAGCGCCGCACACTCCCCGGCGAGTCGGTAGACCGAGTTCGCGAAGAACTCGAGGCCGCCGTCTCAGCCGCCGGCGAGCAGGCGAGCGTCGATTGCTTCTTCCACCGCACCCCTATGGTCTGCGACCCCGACGCGCTCGTCGCCCGTGCCGTTCGCGATGCGGCACGCACCATTACCGGGAGTCCGCCGGACGAGATCGGCGTGGCCTACTGGACCGACGCCGCCATCTTCGATGCCGCCGGAATCCCCACCGTCAACTTCGGGCCCGCCGGCGCGGGCGCTCACGCTGCCGTCGAGTGGGTCGACCTCGAATCCATAGTGGTCTGCGCCCGGGTGCTCGCCCAGGCGGCGCCCGATCTGACGGCCGGTGCCTAGCCAGCGCCTCTTGGCAAGTCAGCCTCAGCACGGTCAATCCCGCGCCCGCGCTTGACAGCCGTCCCCACACCTGATTAGCTTTCGAGGTTTTTAGGTTCACCTAAACTGGATGTTAGGCTAGACTAAACATGGAAAACCTCCTGTTGCTCTTGGCCGCCGCTCTCCTCGCCGCCGCTTCGCTCTGGCCGCGACGCGGCCTGCTCGCCCGCTGGCGTCGCGCTCGCTCCCTCGCTCAACGCGCACTCGTCGAGGATGCGCTCAAGCACGTCCACGCTCGCGAGCTGCGTGGTACGTTGGCGACCGCCGAGTCCCTGGCTGGCAAGCTGCAGGTGAGCGTGAAGCAAGCGGTGGAGCGCACGGGCGAGATGGAGGAAGGCGGGCTCATCCAGTCCACCGGGCCCGGCCTGCGCCTCACGGACAACGGGCGGAAGGCTGCCCTCCGCGTAATTCGTGCTCACCGGATCCTCGAGCGCTACCTGGCCGACGAGCTCCGCGTACCGCTCGAGGAGCTTCACGCCGCCGCCGATCGGCAGGAACACACGCTCTCGGCAGAGGAGGTGGACGCGCTGGAGGCTCGCCTGGGCTACCCCTTGCAGGACCCCCACGGCGACCCGATCCCGAGCGCGGCCGGCGACCTGGAGCCCCTGGAGGCAACGGCCCTCACCGATTGGCCCATCGGGCGGCCGGCGAAGATCGTCCATCTGGAAGACGAGCCGCAGGAGGTGATGGCGGAAATCGTCGCGGCGGGCTTCGCGCTCGGCATGCAGATCGAGATTCGCCAGGTCGACAAGGAGCGCCTGGTGATCTGGGACGGCGAGGTTGAGCGCGGCCTGGCGCCCGTGCTGGCGAGCAACGTGTTCGTCACCGACCTTCCCCACTCGGTTCGACCTCCCGTCAAGCTCTCGTCGCTCGAGCCCGGTCAATCCGGCCGCATCCTCGCGCTCCGCTCCGAAGGCTTCAATCGGCGGCGCCTGCTCGATCTGGGCCTGACGCCGGGGACCGTCGTCGAGTGCTCGTTCCCCGGGCCGATGGCCGAGCCGACGGCCTACCGAGTGCGTGGAGCGCTCATCGCCCTCCGCCGCGAGCAGACGAATGAGATCGAGATCGAGCCGTTACAGCCGGCCACGGTGGAGGACTCGCGATGACGACCAAGCGGCCGCAGTCGATACGGCGGCGCCCACTCCCCGTCATAGCGGCGGAACCTCCGCGCGCGGGGCTCCGTCAGCTGGGCATCGACACGACCGACTGGGATTACGTCGTCACCTTGGCCGGGAATCCCAACACCGGCAAAAGCACCGTCTTCAACCAGCTCACTGGGCTCCGGCAGCACGTCGGCAACTGGCCCGGCAAGACGGTCGCCCGGGCCGAGGGCGGCTTCGAGTTCGAGGGCAAGAAGTACAAGCTGGTCGATTTACCGGGAACCTATTCGCTGTTGAGCGCCTCGACCGATGAGGAGATCGCTCGCGACTTCATCCTCTTCGGTAAGCCCGACTGTACGATCATCGTGGTGGACGCCACGGTGCTCGAGCGGAACCTGAACTTGGTGCTGCAGATCCTCGAGATCACCGACAAGGCCGTGCTGTGCCTCAACCTGATGGACGAGGCACACCGCAAGGGCATGCGGGTCAATCACAAGACATTGGCGAAGGATCTCGGCGTCCCTGTCGTGCCCACCGTCGCCCGGACCGGCCACGGCATGACCGAACTCCTGCAGACCATCGCCGGCATCGCCGCTGGACGGATCGCCACCCAACCGCATCGCATCCGCGCCAAGGGTGCCGCCGCACGCTCGGTGGAACAGCTGGTCGCGCAAATCGAGCAGTCCTATCCCGGACTGCCCAACGCGCGCTGGGTCGCGATGCGACTACTCGAAGGTGACAAGCGCGTCGAGGACGCTATCCGAACCGGCGAGATCGCCGAGCTCGTGGCCGAGCAGCAGCGGCAGCCCGCGGCCGTCGCTCACCACTGACCACGCATCGTATGCCGACCAACTCCGTGAGTGCCCCGGAACAAATTCTACAAAGCGCCGAGCGCTTGCGTCGCGGCCTCGATGTCGCGTTCCGCGACCAGATGGTCGAAGCCATCTACGCCGACGCCAGCGCTATCGCGGGACGTGCCCTTCGCCGGGGTAGGCCTACGGGACCTACCTGGGACGAGAAGCTCGATCGCATCCTGACCTCCAAGCTCTGGGGGTTCCCCATCATGCTGATCGGCCTCGCGGCGGTCTTCTGGATCACCATCGTTGGGGCCAACTACCCGTCTCAGGCTCTCGCCTTCGTGTTCTTCAAGTTCGAGGACTTCGCCGCCGGCCTCTTCAACTCCATCGGCATCCCCTGGTGGCTGACCGGTTTCGTCTGGCACGGCGTTTATCGTGGCCTGGCCTGGGTCATTTCGGTCATGCTGCCCCCCATGGCCATCTTCTTTCCGGTCTTCACCATACTGGAGAACCTCGGCTACCTGCCACGCGTCGCCTTCAACATGGATTGGCTGTTCAAGCGCGTCGGCGCTCACGGCAAACAAGCTCTCACCATGAGCATGGGGTTCGGTTGCAACGCCGCCGGCGTCATCGCCTGCCGCGTCATCGATTCACCCAGAGAGCGGCTGATCGCCATCCTCACCAACAACTTCGTGCCCTGCAACGGCCGCTTCCCCACGCTGATCATGCTGGCCACGATCTTTGTTGCCGCCGCCTTCCCGCCGGTGCTGGCTTCGTTGGCCGCCGCCGGCTCGGTCGTCGGCGTCGTGCTGATCGGAGTGTTCTTCACGCTCGTCGTGTCGTGGGTGTTGTCGCGCACCGTGCTCAAAGGCGAGGCCAGCAGCTTCACCCTCGAGTTGCCCCCGTACCGGCGGCCGAACATCGGTCAAATCCTTTATACGTCGATCATTGACCGCACGCTGTTCGTGCTCTGGCGCGCCATCCTGATGGCGGCACCCGCAGGCGGCGTCATCTGGTTGCTCAGTAACATCAGCGTTGGAGGGGTCTCCCTGACCGAGTGGGTGTCGAGCGTTCTGGATCCTGTGGGGCAAGCCATTGGCCTCGACGGCGTGATTCTCCTCGCCTACATCATCGCCATTCCGGCGAACGAGATCGTCGTGCCGACCATCATCATGGCCTACTTGGGCGCCGGGATGATGCTGGAGCTCGACAGTTTCGCCGAGCTCCAGAATCTTCTCGTCGGGCAGCAGGGCTGGACCCTGCTCACCGCCGTCTGCCTCATGCTTTTCTCGCTGCTCCACAACCCGTGCTCCACAACCATCTGGACCATGTACAAGGAGACGGGCAGCAAGAAGTGGACAGCGCTAGGCGCACTCATGCCCCTGGCGATCGCCTTCGTCGTCTGCTTCGCCGTGGCACAGACCGTCCGCTTCCTGTTCTAAGGCCGATCCAGCTCCGCCCGCACGGCGAGGATCAGGGCCCCACGCTCCGGGTCGGGCTGCGCCGAACCGAGGACCAACAGCTGGCCAAGGCGGGCGTTCACACCGGTGGTGAAGACAGGGCCGTATCGGTTCGAGTGGAGCGACACCTGAAGCTTCACGGTACCACTATCATCAATTGAACGGATCTCACCGATCATCCCTTCGATCATGTAGCGCTCGCGATCCGCCACTACACCCTGCGAGACCTCACTCCACTCGATGCCCGTCATCACCGTCTCGCCGATCAGCCGATAGTTCTTGAACCGGAAGACATCTTCGGGCAGCGCGCGCGCGATCTCCTCCAACCGCGGATCCTCAGGCGAAGCGCTCCCGTTCGCCTCGACCAGCCGAAAGTGGAGCTTCACACTGGGCTCGGGCTGATCGAATCGGTTCAAGACCTCCTCGATGCGCGACAACATCTCCGGCGTTTCACGAACCGTAAGCGTCCGCGTCGGCGCGTCCATGCTGATCATCCCGCCGCGGTCCGGGAACACGTACGGATCGATGATCCGGTTGGCCGCATCGGGATGAAGGAACTCCAGCTGGTAGGTCTGGACCTCCAGGTCGCCATATTCGTTGCTGACCGTGAACATGCGCGCCACCAAGAAGCCACCCAGTAGCAGCACGAGCACCATCGCGAACGTGAAGACTTTCGTTTGCATCGTCTAAACCTCCATCGAGTAGAATCGATTCGTCATTCAGTTGAACCAGATCACCTTCGCCGAACGGTCTCTCGTCTCGAACACCATCACATTCCGGCCCGACGGCACTTCCAATAGCGGCTCCGCCTGAGATACGGCCGGTACGCCCTCGCCCGGCACCATCCGAGCCGCCGGCAGCGCCTGCAGCACCATCGCCGCCGCGATCGCGGCCGCCGCCGCTACCGGGCCCCATTGCCATACGCGCTGCAACGCCTGACGCCTCCGCCCCCGTGAGCGTACCGTGTTCAGCGCTGTCGCGACGTCCGTGCTCGGTCGCAATTCGACCAGCGCCGCCGCCAGCCGCTCTTGCCCGGCGAGTAGATGCGCCGCGACGGCACCACAGCGCTCGCACTCCCGCACGTGAACGGCCAGCTCCGAGTCGCCCCGGCCCGTCAGCTCCGCCGGATCGGCTTCCAGCAACGCATCGAACGCCGCCTTGCAGCTAATGTCCATATCCTTCCACCAGTTCTGGACAACTCTCCAACATCTTCTTGCGAATGGCTTTTCGGGCCCGAAAGAGATGCGAGCGCACCGTTACGGGCTCCATCCTCAGCATCTCGCTCACTTCCACGGTGCTAAACCCCTGTAGGTCGACGAGGTCGAAGACCTCGCGCTGTCGTTCCGACAAGTCCTCCAAGAACGCCTTCACCAAATCGCTCGCTCGCTTCTCGTCCGTCACTGCTTCATCGCTTCGCGGATCGACCGCGGCCGGCGACTGGCGTTTGACCTTCAAAGCTAGCCGCTCGCGCCGCGCCCGCTTGCGGTGCAGATCGGCCGCCGCACTGCGCGTCACCTGGTACAGCCAGGTACCGAACCGCGACCGTCCGTCGAAACTCGGCAGGTGCCGGTGCAGCCTGACCAGCGTCTCCTGAGCGACATCCTCCGCGTCGTCTCTGTCGCCCGTCCGCGCCACCGCCCACCGGTAGATCTGGCCGTAGTACCGACGAACCAGGCCCTCGAACGCCGCTCCCTCGCCAGCTTGGGCACCCTTGATGAGCGCGTGATCGCTGTCTTCTACTCTCGTCGGTCCGCTCAACCAGAACTCCCGGTGGCCCCTAGTTCGACCTTGTGACGCCCAGAACATCGCTCGCGTTTACACAGGAGCGAACGCGACTAAGCTGCGGTGCCGCGCCGCAGATCGCTAGCGAGATGTGCCACTTTCGATCTCTCGTGCATCTATACAGGTTGAAGCCCACGTGCTCGACAGCCTCAGCCGCCGCAACCCAGAGGTATGCGATGACTACCCGGAACACCGATCGAGAGGTGGCCAGGCACGCTCTCTATCTTGCCATCCTGCTCTTGCAGACCTCGACAGCCTGTAACTCCGGCTCCGACGCAAACGCGGGCTTCGAGGTTCGTGACAGCAGCGGCGTTCGCATCATCGCCAACCACGATTACCGATGGCCGGAAGGCGAGGGTTGGCGCCTCTCCGACCAGCCGCGCCTCGACATCGGCACCCTCGACGGCGCGGAGCACGATCAGTTCTTTCGGCTTGTCAACGCTGTCACGCTGAGCGATGGTCGTATCGCCGTCGCCAACAGCGGCACGAGCGAGATCCGCTTCTTCGACGCCGACGGCACCTACTTGCACTCCAGCGGCCGCAAAGGCGGCGGCCCCGGCGAGTTCGAGGCGCTGTGGACTCTTGCGGTTCTGCCCGGTGACTCGGTCGTCGCTTTCGACCGACGCCTGCGCCGCCTCTCCGTGTTCACGCGCGACGGTACGTTCACGCGATCCTTCATGGTCACCGCCCTGGCCGGTGCCGCCGCCCTTCCCATGCCGCTCGGACTCACGGCCAATCAACAGTTGGTCGTCAGCGAGCGCGCCTTCAGCACCGGCGAGACGCGCACGGGCCTGACGCGTGACTCGACCTACTATTTGCTGATCGACCTGGACGGCGCCCTGATCGATACCCTGGGCCTCTTCCCAGGAGACGAGTGGTACATAAGGACCGAGAGCGAGGCGATCTACAGCGCCACGCCCCCGTTCAGCCGCTCCTCGGATGCGGCCGTCTACGGAAGCGGGTTCTACTTTGGCAGCGGCGATAGATACGAGATCGCTGACTACGCCACCGACGGGACGTTGAGGCGCCTCATTCGCAGAACGGTTCGGAATCCCGAGGTCATGCCCGAGGACATCGAGCGCTACAAACAAGACATCCTCGAGCGGACCCGCGATCCAAGCCGCCGCCAATTCTGGCAGAGCATGTTCGCCGAGATGCCCGTCCCCGAGACCATGCCCGCCTACAGCGGCTTGCGGGTCGACGCGGAGGGAAATCTGTGGGTCGGCGGATATCAGCGGCCGGGCGACGACCAGCCGCGCTGGACCGTCTTCGATCCCGACGGCGTGATGCTCGGGGTGGTCGAGACGCCACGACGCTTCCGAATCTACGAGATCGGCCACGACTACGTTCTGGGGCGCGGGGCCGACGACCTCGACGTCGAGCACATCCAAATCTACGACCTCCTGAAGGAGTGAAACCGAGTACGCAGCGTCCGCGTACTCGGCCACGTCGGGACGGCGCCGGATCTTCCACCGCCGATTCAATGTCGAGGATGACAATGAGAAAGGTCATTCAAATGAGAAAGGTCATTCATAGGATCCGTTGGTCGGGCAGCCTCCCGTTCTCAGGGGCTCCCATTCTGGCCGCACTGGCGTTTTCCATCGCCGCTTGCGACGCGGGTTCGGGCAACGCATCCGGCCCCACCGTCCGCGACAGCGCCGGCGTACAGATCGTCGAGAACAGCGAGCACGCCTGGACGGAGGGTACGGCATGGCGGCTGGCAGGCGAGCCGTTGCTCGACATCGGTGTGCTCGACGGTGACCCAGAGTACCAGCTCTTCCGCGTCGGCAGCGCCGTCAAGCTGAGCGACGGCCGCATCGTGGTCGCCAACGGCGGAACGCACGAGCTCCGCTTCTACGATCCGAACGGCGTTCACCTGCTCTCCGTCGGACGGCAGGGCGGCGGTCCGGGGGAGTTCGGCGAGCTGATGTGGGTGCGGGCGCTGCCCGGCGACACGCTGCTCACCTACGATTGGCGCAACCGGCGGCTCTCGTTCTTCGATGCCGGAGGCAATTTCGTCCGCTCGTTTCAGCTCCAGTTTCTCAGCGACATGGGCGGCTTCTCCACCATCATCGCCCCGTTCGGCGATGGCTCCTTGCTCGTTGGCGTCCAGCCGTTCCTGATCGGGGAGGAGATCAGGGACGGGCTGCGCCGCGACACAGCAGTCTACCTCCACTGCGACCGCGACGGCGCGGTCCTCGATACCCTCGGCCGCTTTCCCGGTGGCGAGGTCTACCTGCGGACGCAAGGGGGAGAGGAGACCTCGGTGATGGCGTCGGCGCGGGCGTTCGGCCGCTTCCCACAGCACGCCGTGTACGAGGACGGCTTCTATTTCAGCACCACCGACAGCTATGAGGTTGGGTTCTATTCATCCGCCGGCCGCCTTGTTCGCATCGTTCGCCGGGACCAGCCGAACCTTCAGGTCACCGCCGAGGACATAGAGCGCTACAAGGAAGAACGGCTCGCGGACGCGGGAGGAGATGGACCGCCGCGCGACTTCCTGGAGCAGTCCTTGGCCCACATGCCGTTCCCGGAGCAGTTCCCGGCCCACGCAAGCTTGATCGTGGACGCAGTGGGGAATCTCTGGGTCGAGGAGTATCTCCGGCCCGGCGTCGAGCGGCCGCTTTGGACCGTGTTCGACTCGGGCGGCCGCATGCTCGGCGTCGTCGAGACGCCGGAACGCTTCACGATCCACCAGATCGGCCGCGACTTCGTGCTGGGACGCTGGACCGATGAGATGGACGTCGAGCACGTTCGGCTCTACGAGTTGATTAAGGAATAGGATCGGTCTTCCACCCACGCGGGGTGGTTGCAGCGTCCCATAGGTAGCCGTGATGAACTGGAAACAACGAACAGAGTTGGCGACATGAACACGAAACGATGGGCACGCCCGTTGCCTCTTCTCATCTCGCTGACGTGCCTCGCACTCAGCGGCGGCCGGGCCGCCGCCCAACAGCGCGAGTCGGTCCTCGATTCCATCGTCCGCCTCGAGGACAGTCTTTTCACCCAGGTGCCGGAAGTGCCGCGTCTCGAAGACGGCCTCGATCTGACGGTACGGCGCATCGACGTGGGCGGCGCCGAGCTGTATGTCGAAGAGGAGGGCTCCGGTACCCCGCTCGTCTTGATCAACGGCGGGCCCGGAGGCACGCACCACTACTTC
>JASFMO010000003.1:0-25688 GCA_050117535.1 Gemmatimonadales bacterium
GTAGCGGTCGCCCAGCACCTGTATTTCGACGTGGCGAGCGCCTTCGACCAGCTTCTCGACGTAGAGGTCGCCACTTCCAAATGCCGCCTCCGCCTCCCTCGCTGCCGTGGTGAACAACTTGTCGAACTCGGTGGGCGTTCGAGCGATGCGCATGCCTTTTCCACCGCCGCCGGCCTTCGCCTTGATCATGACGGGAAAGCCGATCTCTTCGGCCAGCTTGCGTCCCAGCCGTGCGTCGGTCAGCGCTTCTTCGGTCCCGGGAACTACGGGCACACCGGCTTCGGTCATGGTGCGACGGGCGGCGATCTTGTCTCCCATCCGTCGGATTTGTTCCGAGGTCGGGCCGATGAAAACGATGTCCGAGCGCTCGCAGATCTCAGCGAAATCGGCGTTCTCGGCGAGGAAACCGTAACCCGGGTGTATCGCATCGGCGCCAGTGATCTCGGCGGCGGCGATGATGCGCGGGATATTGAGGTAGCTGTCGGTGGGTCGCGGGGGACCAATGCAGACATCCTCGTCGGCGAAGCGAACGTGCAGCGACTCGCGGTCCGCCTCGGAGTGGACGACCACGGTCGGCACACCGAGTTCACGGCATGCCCGGATGACGCGGAGCGCGATCTCTCCGCGGTTGGCGATCAGGACTTTTCGGAACAAGGTCGATCCCTCGCTGGAGCCTGGGAGCGCCGCGCCTCTTGCAACGGCACCCGAATTTCAGTCGGGCAGGATGCGGAAAAGGACCTGGCCATACTCCACGGGCTCGGCGTTCTCCATGGCGATTTCCTTGATGACTCCGCTGACTTCCGCCTCCAACTCGTTCATCAGCTTCATCGCTTCCAAAATACAAAGTGTCTGACCGACCTTCACGCGATCCCCGATATCGACATACGGATCCGCGTCCGGCGCCGGGGCGCGATAGAAAGTGCCGACCATCGGTGATGTCACATCCACCAGGTTCGCCGTATCGGCCTGAGGCGTCACAGCCGGCTGTGGCTCCGGCTGCTTTGGCTCGGCGCCGGCGGGTGCCGCGGCCGGACCAGCGTCAACCCTGTAGGACACGGGCGCTGGACCGAACGCATTCCCGGCGATGCCACCGACGACCGTCGGGGATTTCGAGATGCGGATCTTTGTCGCCCAGCGCGAGATCTCGATGGAATCGATCTCGCTGTTCTCGATGGTCTCGATAAGACGCTGTAGAAAGGCCAGATCGATCATGAGCTCACACGCTCCAGGTACTTGTTCTCGCGCCTGTCAACCTTGATCACATCCCCGATCTCTATGAAAAGCGGAACCTGAACCACCGCGCCGGTCTCCAGCTTGGCCGGCTTGGTCCCGCCCTGCGCGGTATCACCCCGCACCCCGGGCTCCGTTTCCACGACCTCGAGCACGACGAAGAAGGGAAGCTCGACAGACAGCGGGCTCGCATCTCGAGTTAGCGCCTCGCACACCATGTTCTCTTTCAGGTACGGGAGCTGATCCGCGCCGATCGTATCGGGTCGCAAGGGAATCTGCTCGTACGTTTCCTCGTCCATGAAGTAGTAGAACTGTCCGTCCGTGTAGCTGTACTGGACAGGCCGCCGTACGAGCCGGACTTCTTCCACCTTCTCACCGGCTCGAAAGGTCTGATCGGTCACCGCCCCCGTCAGCACGTTCTTCAGCTTGGTGCGGACGAAAGCGCCCCCCTTCCCCGGCTTGACATGCTGAAAATAAGTGATCGTGTAGAGATTGCCGTCAAGCTCTATGACCATTCCGTTCCGGAAGTTTGCTGTTGTTGCCATTGCTCTCTACAGTTGTATGTCACCCAATGGCTGTTGGCTCTCGTCCGCTACAGCGACAAAGCCTCGAGCCGATCCTTTTCCAAGTCGACCAGCGGTCTGGGCCGGTCACCCCCAACCACGAAATCGTCCTCGATCCGAATTCCACCCCAGGCTTGAAAGTAGAGGCCAGGCTCCACGGTAACAACCATGCCCGACCGAAGGCGCTCCTCGCTCTTGCGGCTCAGCCGCGGTCCCTCGTGCACTTCCAGGCCCACGCCATGCCCGGCGCTGTGGGCAAAACTGGCCTCGACCCCGTGCCGCTCGAAAACCTGGCGAGCGGCCGCGTCGACTTCGGAGCAGAATGCGCCATCCTGCAGCGCCCCGACCGCGGCTCGCTGCGCCGCCAGCACCAACTCGTACCGATCGCTCTGCTGTCGCGACGGCGTTCCAATCACATAAGTCCGCGTCAGATCCGAGTGATAGCCCCGCCAGCGCGCCCCGAAGTCGCAGAGCAAGAGATCCCGCTCTTGCAACGGCCGCCTTCCGGTTGCCGCGTGCGGGAAGGCCGTCCGTGGGCCACTGGCCACGATCGTCTCGAACGCCGGATACTGCGCCCCCAAACCCAGCATACGATACTCGATTTCGGTTGCGATTTCGATCTCGCGCACGCCCGGCTCGACCAGCGGCAGCGTCTCTTGTAAGGCCAGCGCGGCGATTTCCGCCGCCTTCTCGAGAGCGGCGATCTCGTCAGCGTCCTTCACGGCCCTCAACTCCTCCACCACATTGGCGACGGCTTTCCACTTGACTCCAGGTGCGGCGTCCTCCAGTTGTCGCCACTGTCCATACATCAGGTGGGACGCCTCGAAGCCGAGCGTGGCACCGGTGAGTTGAGTGCCTTCCGCGAGCGCCGAGATCAGACTGCCCTGCGACACGACGAGCTCGAGATCCGCATCGGT
This sequence comes from Gemmatimonadales bacterium, assembly GCA_050117535.1. Lineage (GTDB taxonomy): Bacteria > Gemmatimonadota > Gemmatimonadetes > Palauibacterales > KS3-K002 > JASFMO01. The sequence goes on from JASFMO010000003.1 coordinate 2,711, forward strand.
GGCAAGCTCGTCGGCCGCCTGCTGCTCATAGCGCCGGTCGGTCAAGAAGACGGTTCGGTCGCTGGCCACCAGCAACAGGGCATTGGAGCCACTAAAACCGCTCAAATACCTCACGTTGGCCAGGCCACTCACGAGCAGGCCGTTCAAGTCGAGCGCGTTGACGGCTTCGCGTACCCGGGCCAACCTCTGAGCGAAGGCGTTGGCACTCATCCGCGACGAAGGTAGGCGACGATGCCATCCAGCGCGAGCAGATAGCTATCGGCACCGAACCCGGCGACGAGCCCTACGGCTAGGTCAGAGAGGTACGAGTGGTGACGGAACGGTTCCCGAGCGAACACGTTGCTGAGATGAACCTCGACGAAGGGCACAGCGACAGCGGCGAGCGCGTCTCGGAGCGCGACGCTGGTGTGTGTGTAGGCTGCCGCGTTGACCAGCAAGCCGTCGCGGTGGGCGCCGATCTGCTGGACCCAATCGACTAGCTCGCCCTCTACGTTGGATTGAAAGTGCGAGACCTCGACGCCGAGCTCGCGTGCGCGCTGCGCGACGCGCTGGTTGATACTCTCCAGGTCGTCGCGCCCGTACAACGCCGGCTCGCGCTGACCCAGGAGGTTCAGGTTGGGGCCGTGCAGAACGCCTACGCTCAGCGCTTCAGACTTTTCAGCCACTCCTGGAACTGGTCGAGGTCCTCAGCCTTGGAGGATCCGATATCTGCAGGCGGCCCGTCATCGACGACTGACCCGTCCTTGGTTGCACTCCTCTTGAAGAGCGATCCGATCTCGAACGTCAGCAACGCTCCGAGATAGTCTTCCATCGTAGCCGGTTGCTCGGACTCTGCCGATTCGGCTCGGGTGACGAAGCGAACCGGGACCTCGGACTCCTCATCGGCCGCCTCGCTTCCCTGATCGGGAACCGATTCCCCGACGCCAGACGCACCGACCTCGGTCAGTTCCCAGATGTTATCGACGGCGGTGATACCCTCTTCGGGACCCGAATAGTCGACCTCATCTGTCACTTCTTCGGCCACGACCTCCGCCGCCGACTCATCTGCGAGAGTCTCGAAAGGCGCATACTCGCCTTCGGGACTTTCGAGCGGCGTCGCCGCCTCCTCAGCCTCCAGTTCTTCCGCCAGAGACTCGACAGGAACTGCCTCGACGTCCGCCCACTCGAGCTCCAACGGCTCCGCCGGCTCTGCTTCTTCCGTGCGTGGTTCATCCACCGCCGGAGGCGGCTCCTCGGTCAGCATCATTTCGTCCGGTTGCGTCTTACCCGCGAGGGCATCGAACGATGACGCGAACGGATCCAATTGCTCGAAGCCGGCGACTGGCGCCTCATTTTCGAACTCGAGGCCTTCCGCCTCGGGTTCCGCCGCCGTCTCCATGCCTTCGAGCTCGACGTCCCCTGCCTCGGGTTCCGCCGTTATCCCCAGGCTCTCGAACTCGAAGTCTACTGCCTCCTCAGGTTCCGCCGTTGTCGTCTCGAGGCTCTCGAACTCGAAGTCCCCTGCTTCGGGTTCCGCTTCTATCGTCTCCAGGCTCTCGGTGCCGGAGGCCGGCTCCTCCACGACGGGCTCCGTGAGCCGCATCAGTCGGACAAGATCTTGCTGCTCGGCATCTTGCATCGACTCGACATCCTGGAGGCGCTGCTCGAGATCGAGGATGCGCGCCTGGAGTCGTTCGTCCTCAGGCCTAGTTTCGGCGAGGTGCCGATAAACCGCGAGAGCATCGGAGTAGAGGCCCTGACTCGCATAGAGCTCAGCCATCGTCTCGGTCACCACACCCTCGCCACGCCGTTCGACCGGCTTCCCCGCTGCTTCGGATTCTTCACCCGTGGCTTCTTCGGCCGCGTCAAACGAGATCTCGGCATCGAGACCGTCCAATATCTCCTCCGGTCTCAGGTCTTCGACCGCTTGTCCCTCCAGCAGTTCTCCGACAACGAAACCCGGCGACCAGTCGTCCATGCTCGGCAACTCGAGGCTCTCCGTCTCGGCGACCGGCGGCGTTTCGAATCCACGCTCCGACTCGGTCTCGGCAGCAGGCTCGACCGACTCCTCCTCCGGTTCGGCGAGTCCTTCGCTCCAAGGCTCGAAGACCTCGGCCTCCGCGCCCTCCGGGAACGCCCCTGAGTCGGACGCGGCCGCTTCGGGCTCGGCATCCAGCGCCCACGGCTCGGCTTTGTCCTCATCGCTTTCGGGCGGCGTCTCCGGCGCTGCGGACTCGGCGGAGATGCTCTCGAGCGTGAAGCCCGACATCTCCTCGTCGCCGATCAAACCCTCTACACGCTCGATCTCGGCCTCGATCTTCTCCACCGTCTCCAAAGACGGTTCTCCGAGTTCCGGCGGCATGGGAACGTCATGGGTCGGCGCACTTTCCCTGGCCGGCGCCGCCTCCTCCACGGCGCGCGGCTCCTCAGCCGGCGGCGCAGGCTCGGGAGCAAGCGTCGAACCCTCACCTTCCGCCGCCGCGGGGGGCGGCGGTTCGGCGTCCGCCGTCGTCAGCCGAGCCAAGCCGTCCCGGGCCTCCTCGCTTCGCGGGTCGATCTGCAGGATCCGTTCGTACCAAACCCGGGCATCGTCCACGAGTCCGCGGCGGGCAGCAAGGTCGCCCAGTGCCCTCAGCGAGATCAGATTCTGCGGGTCGAGCTCGAGCGCCCTCGCGAACTGGTCATGAGCTTCCGCAAACCGCTCGCTATCGAGGTAGACGCGACCGAGGACGTTGTAAGCGCTGGTGTAGGTCGAATGGGTCTTCAAGCCATGCAGTAGCAGACCCTCGGCCTTCGAATACTCACCGGCCCTCCGGTAGGCATCGGCCAGATGGGCAAAGACAAGGCCGTGGGCGTTCTCGGCGTAGCGTTGCTCGAGTTGTAGGATCTCTCTCTCGAGATCGTTGTCCGGAGACATGGCACGGACTCCTGCTGCGGATGGGTTGAATGTTCGCCAGGGGGGCCGGGGCTGCAAATATAGCTACCGCAAAGCCTTAGTGTCAACGCCGAACGGCCGCTGCCGGCGGACAGCCGCGACCACCGTATGCCGAGAAACGGTGGCATTTTCAGCTACCGCGGATAGATTCAGTCCACGTTGCAGATACGAAGGACACGAGACTAGCGAGGAAGGACTGGCAGCATGCTGCGCTCGATGCGTCGAAACACCAAGATCATCATGCTGGTCGTGGCGGTCGCCTTCGTCGGCCTGATGGTCTTCCAGTGGGGTATGGACATCTCCGGAGGCAGCAATCCCGCGGCAGTCGGTGAGGTCGGTAGCGTCAATGGCACGAAGATCAGCTATCAAATCTGGACCCAGACTTTTCGTAGTCTGACCGACCAGGCGCGAGAGCAGAAAGGCTCGGCTCTGAATGACCTGGAGATCGACTACATCGAGGAAGAGACGTGGAACCAGCTGGTGACGCAGATTCTCATCGACCAAGAGCTCGATCGTTTGGGGATCGAGGTAACCGACGATGAGGTCAGGGCGGCGTTCCAGATGTATCCACCACCCTGGTTGGCCAACAACGAGTTGTTCCAGACCGACGGCCAGTTCGATTTCGAGAAGTACCGCGCGTTCTTCTCTGGTCCGGCCGTTGACCCTCTGCTGCTACAGCAGATCGAGCAGTACTACCGAAGCGTCCTCCCGCAGAATCGTCTGTACGAGGAGATCACGAGCGGCATCTACGTTGCCGACTCGGAGCTGTGGCGCATCTATAGCGACCGTAATGAGCGTGCCCGCGTCAGCTATTTCGTCCTCGACCCGGAGGCCCGCGTCGCCGACTCCGAGGTATCGGTGACCGAGGCCGAACTGCGGAGTTACTACCAGGCCAATCGCGAGGATTTCCGCCAGCCCTCTTCGGCGGCGGTGACGCTGGTCGTACTCGAGCGGGTCGCCGGGCCAGCGGATACTGCGGCGGCGCTCCGGCGGGCGAACGCGCTCCGGCAGCAGATCCTTGACGGCGCCGATTTCGGCGAGATGGCTCGTGAGAACAGCGCCGATCAAGCATCGGCCACGCAAGGGGGCGACCTCGGCTGGTTCGGGCGGGGTGACATGACCCCGGCCTTCGAGCAAGCGGCATTCGCGCTGGAGCCGGGCGCCGTGTCCGAGCCCGTGCTCACTCCGTTCGGTTATCACGTCATCAAGGTCGAGGAAAAGGAAGGCGAGCGAGTGCGCGCGTCGCATATCTTGGTGCGGATAGAACTGGCCGGTGCGAGTGAGGAGACGCTTCTGGCCACAGTCGACGCACTGGAGCGGGTAGCGCTCAGAAGCGGGCTTGACGAAGCCGTCGACTCGGTAGGCGTACCGAGTCGGCAGGTCACCTTGAGCGAGGGGAGCGACTTCGTGCCGGGCCTTGGACCGTTTGCTCCGGCCACCGAATGGGCCTTCCATGACTCGACCTTCGTCGGCGAAGTCAGCCCCATTTACGAGACGGACCAGGGCTTCGCGGTACTCGAGCTGATGGATCGGTCGGACGAGCGCTACTTGAGCTTCGATGAAGCTGAGGCCTCGATCCGCAGGCGCCTGATCAGCGAAAAGAAAATCGAGACCGCCCGCTGGCAGGCGGAACAGATCGCCGACGAGCTGTCGGGCGGCAAGTCACTCGAGGACGTCGCAGCTGAGCACGGCGCGGCTGTTCAGTCGACCGAGTTGTTCACGCGCCTCGAGTTCGTACCCGGGATCGGACAGTATAACGAGGTGATCGGCACCGCCTTCGGCACCGACGAAGGGCGAATCGCGGGGCCGGTCGAGTCGGACGGTCGGTTATACCTCGTTCGCGTCGATGAACGAGTGCCAGCGGATCGCGCCGAATTCGAGGCCAGCAAGGAGACGATGCGAGCGCAACTGACAATGCAGCGTCGACAGCTCGCTATCGATGAGTGGCTCGCCGATGTGCGCGAGCAGGCAGACATTCAGGATTGGCGGCAGGAGGTTTTCGTTCCGCGCTCGTGACGGAGCGTGGAGCGCCGGCTACAGCATCAGCCGAGACAAGTAGACAACGAGGGCGACTCCGGCCACAGAGAATAGATTGACGTTCAGTACAATCGGGCCCAAAGTGAAAGCGATCACCAGCAGGTCCATGCTGAGCGGACCGACGCTAGCCGAAACCGTCGTCGTGAAGAACTCGCGAAAGGGCCCCTCGGGTAGGAACCAGAGCGACAGCTTGGTGAGGATCGCACCGAGCAGGAACCCGAGGACAAGTATCGTAACCACCCGCCAAGGCGAGCGCGAAGTCGGCCTAGCCAGAAGTCCATCACCTCGAGTCATTTTCTCCGCTCGACCGTATAGGTAACCGCATCGATGAGAGCCGTTGTGGCAGAGCTCTCGGGAAGATCCTCTACTTGCCGCAAGGCTTCATCGGCCAACTCGCGGGCCTTGCTGCGGGCAAACGCGATACCCCCAGCCTCCTCGGTCGCTTCCAAGACAGGCTGGATCAGGTCGTCGTCCGGCTCCGGGTTGGCGAAGAGGGCGTTTACGGCAAGACGCTGTTTCCGTGAAAACCTGGGCAGAGCCGCGATCAGCGGAAGCGTGACCTTGTGTTCGCGCAAATCGTGGCCCGACGGTTTGCCCGTCACGTCCTGATCACCGGTGAAGTCGAGTATGTCGTCGACGACCTGGAAGGCCATGCCCAGAGCGTAGCCGTATCGCTTCAGCCGATCCCTGTAGGTGTGATCGCCGACCATCGCGCCCAGCTCACAAGCCGCCGACATCAGAGAGGCCGTTTTTGCCTCTATCAAACGATAGTAATCGCCTTCTGTGAACTGAAGCGAATCGTGCATCACGAGCTGCCGCATTTCGCCCACCGTCATCGTATTGGCCGCCTCGGCAAGCACCCTGATCACATCAACCCGCTCCAGCTTTGTCATCTCCATGACCGACCGCGAGTAGAGGTAGTCGCCCATGATGATCGCGACCTGATGACCCCACACCGAGTTGACCGTCGGCATACCGCGTCGCAGTACCGAGTGATCGACGGCGTCATCGTGGACCAGTGTCGCCAGATGAACCGCCTCGACGACGGCGGCCAGCAGGCTTGCCTCCCGGCTCGGTTTGCCGCCGATCTCGTTGCAGAGGAAGAGAAGCGTCGGCCGGACCCGCTTGCCACTCTTCAGCAGCAGGTAGTCGTTGACTTCGTCAATCAGGTCAAACTCCTCGACCACCAGCCGGCGCATCACATCGCCAAGCTGATCGAGCCTATCGCGGACCGGAGCTTGGACCCGGGCCATGTCTGGCAGAGCTGTTCGCAGCGTCAAGAATGCCTCTCCAGCGCCAACAATCCGTTCATCGACGTGCTTTGGCGCACACGTTAGCTCTGTGCCGGGAGACTTGTCAAAGGGAGCGGTCAACGTCTGAGGCTAGTAGCACGCTGCGAGGCGTCCTTGAAACGCACGTCACACCCCATAACTCGCTCGTACCACTCAACGGCCTGTCCACTGTCACCCAGCTCCTCGTAGGACCGTCCCATCGCGTAGAAGACCTCGATGAGATCTTCGTCCTTATAGCCGGGAACCTGCAGTGCGCGCAGAAGAACTTTTACGGCGATCCGGTGCTCACCCTTTTCGGCGAAACACGACCCGAGATTCTCGATAGCCCGCAGTCGGTATTCCGGGTTACGCGCCGCGATCTGAAACTCGGCGATCGCTTCATCGATCAACCCCATGTCGCGATAGGCGCACCCGAGGTCGTAGTGACTCGAAGAATCTTCCTTTTCAATCGTATCCGCTACCATCGACTTGAACTGCTTCAACATCTCGGCGAAATTGACGTCCGCCTCACTTTGCGGATCGGCCGCCGGGACTCTGAACCGAGTGCTCTTGGCCTTGGCTTTCTGCTCTTCGACTACGAGTGAACGAAGGTCGACATAGTCGCCGGACTCGGATGGCTTCGTCGCTGCCGCCTCCGACGGACCGGGGCCCTTCTCCTCGCTGCCAATCAACTCCAAGGCTTGCCTGGCGCGTCGATTCGCCGGGTCGATCTCCAATACCCTGGCGATGACGATACGCGCCTTGTCGGTCGCATCCGTGCGATCCAAGCAGTCCGCCAGGTCCAGGTAGGCCGAGATGAGCCCTTCCCGGTCCTTGGCCATGAGCGCCAGTTCGACACGCTTCTGGTAGGCGCGTACATCGTTCACATCGACTTGCAGCAACTCCTCAGCGACGCGCCGCGCGTCCTCGTAGCGCCCCTCGGACTGGTAGGCCTCAGCCGCTTCACCCAAGTGACGGACCGCTCGTTCGCGCTCGCCGGTCTCTAACAGTGCTTCGGCAAGCGCAATCAGAAGCTCCGGCTCGGCGCCCGAACGCTCCAATTGCAACTCCAACTCCCGGATGCGATCCGCCGGTGCGACGACCGGTTCATCAGGCTCCACCCAGTCTGGAGGCTGCACCATCGCAGCCTCCACCTCGTCCTGCCACGCATCGCGTTCGTAGTCCTCCTCCGCCTCGGTGCCGACCGGCTCGGGAGGCGCGCTCAGGACTTCGGTTTCGCCAATCGCGGTAGGCGCTAGCTCCAGGACCTCTTCGGTCGCTGTATCATCTTCTGCGGCGTTGACAGCTCCTTCCGCCCGGTCGAGAGCGGTCGGAAGCAGGTCGATATCTTCAGCCCCACCCGCGACCGACTCGTCTTCCGATGCGGCTTCAGAGGTCACGTCGGCCACCTCGGTAGGCACGATCTCCAAGCCTTCTGCGGAGAGGTCCGCGTCGGCGAGCGAGGCTGACTCTGAGCCTGCTATGTTGGTCGGGACAATTTCCAGGCCTTCCTCGACCTGATCTTCCCGCGCCAGCTCGGCGAGTCTGTCCGGATCTTCGAGCGCGGTCGGCAGGAATTCGATCGGCTCATCTTCCCCCTCCGAGTCGCCGGCGTCGTACTCGAACGATTCACGGTCTGCGGCCTCTTCATCGATCAGTCCGGTCCCGTACACCTCGAGCTCGGCTGGCTGATCGGGGTACTCGGCCTTAGGCTGGGTGCGGCCTAAGTCTTCGGCCGAGGGTCCAGGCCGCCGCTCTTGCTGAGGCTCAGGCTCATCGTAGGGGAGGATCTCCGGCAGGTCGACGACGCCCTCTACGTCGGAGGCGACCGCAGTCGATTCCTCCGGGGGATCGGCCTCGGGGTCGCGATCAGGGGCCACCTGCAGGATCCGGTCGCGGACCTCCTCGGCATCGCGATCGCGACCCAGTTGGCGCATGTCGCGCCAGGCGAGCCGCAACTCTTCAACCGCTGCTGGCTGACGTTTATGCTCGAAAAGCTGATCTGCGATCATGAGCCTGATCTCAGGATCGCCCGAGATATTCGCGAACTCGATCAGGGCGGAGAACGCCTCTTCGACCTTGTTCGCTCGCTGCATTCGCTCGGCGTACTCCAAGAAGTGGCGCCGGGCGTCAGACAGAAAGCCCTTCGCCGCTCCGATCTTGCCGAGTTTCAAGTGAGCCGAATGCCGATTGGGCTGATTGCGCAGAATCTTGTTGCACAGCGCGATGGCGTTGTTGTAGAAGCCAGCCGCGAGATGGCCGTCCGCTGCGCGATCGTAGTAGTAGACGGCCTTATTGATGTCACCGGTCCGCCGGTAGAGGTCGCCCAGGCGATTGCACAAAGCGGCATCGACGTCCTTGCGCGCCTTCCTATCGGCTTCCAGCGCGAGCTCGTAGGCCTCGATCGCGCGCTTCCAATTTTCGCGCTGCTCGAAGTCTCTACCTACCTGTCTGTGACGAAGCCCTTCTCGCATTCCTCTTCTTCTCTTAAGCCCTCTGGCACTCGCGATTCCAGCGCCGGGCTCAACGACAGTCGGCGCGACACACGAAAGATTCGGGGGCGCAACCCGTTCTTTGTATTCTGTAGCTGGCAACCGCAACGCAACCCACACGGGCGCGTCCGAAGATTAGCCCTTCCGCGCAGCGGAGAGCCCGGTACCGGCGCTCCAGCACCGCCTCCAAGCCTATTGCGAAACTCCCGTCAAGACAAGGTATGTCAAGCGCCTAGTGGATCCTTCGCCCGCGCTTCCACACCGCCACGCAATGATTGCCACCGTACAAGTACGGCACCAGGCGGTAGTCGGGAACCCCGAAGACCGCAATGTCGGCCGGCGCACCCGGCTCGAGTGTGCCCCTCATGTCCGACAATCTCAGGGCGGCCGCGCCGTTGGCCGTAGCGGCGACGAACGACTCGGCGGGCGACATACCTAACCGGCTGCAGGCAAGGCTCATGACGATCTGCAGACTGACGGTCGGAGAGGAGCCTGGATTGAAGTCGGTAGCGAGAGCGACGGCGACACCGCGCTCGATGAGCGCGCGCGCCGGCGGGTATCCGTCCTTGCCCAAGAACGACAGGGTGCCCGGCAAGAGCGTGGCGACTGTATTCGAGCCGGCCAGCGCGGCCATCCCCTCCTCCGTCACAGCTCCGAGATGGTCGGCCGAAGCGGCAGCGAATTCGGCAGCCAACTCCGCGCCACCGCTCGACTCGAATTCGTCGGCATGGATGCGTGGCACCAGTCCGTGATCGACCGCCGCCTCAAGTATCCGCCGAGTCTCGGCCGGTGTGAACACACCCGGCTCCATGAACACGTCGCAGAAGACCGCCAGCCGGTCTTCCGCCACGGCCGGGATCATCACCCCCGCCACGAGCTCGACGTAGTCAGCCCGCCGGTCTCGATACTCGGGCGGTATGGAGTGCGCACCCAGGAATGTAGGGACGAGATCGATCCAGTCTTCGCTGGACAGCGCCCTGACCACGCGCAACATCTTGAGTTCGTCCTCCAACGAGAGACCGTACCCGCTCTTCACTTCCACGGTCGTGGTTCCGTGTTCGACCATCCGACGGAGTCGAGCGCGAGCCAGCTTGACCAACTCCTCCTCGGAGCGCGCGCGAAGGTCTAGTACCGAAGCGTTGATGCCGCCTCCTCGTCTTGCGATCTCCATGTAGGAGAGTCCCGCACAGCGGAGCTCATACTCGTCCAACCGCCAGCATCCGAAAACGGCGTGTGTGTGCGAGTCCACGAAGCCCGGCGCCAAGGTGTGACCGCCAAGATCGACCCGCTCCGCATCCGGGAAGAGATCGCGAAGCTCCAATCGCGTGCCGACCGCCTCCACCCTGCCGGCTCGGATAGCTACGGCACCGTCGTCGATGAGGCCGACATTCGACATAGCCTCACCCTTGCGCGGCCCGATCCCGCCCGGGCAGGTCAGGACCTGAGTCGCCTCCAACACCAGTATGTCAGAGTCAGTCATCGGCCATTGGAATCTTGATTCCGTGATGGCGTGCCGTCTCGACGGCGCGCTCGTAGCCGGCATCCGCATGGCGAGCCACACCGATGCCGGGATCGTTGGTCAGGACGCGTTCCAGCCGCTGAGCGGCGCCCGGAGTTCCATCGGCCACGATTACCTGGCCGGCGTGGAGCGAGTCGCCGATGCCGACGCCCCCGCCGTGGTGGAAGCTTACCCATGACGCCCCGCTCGCCACGTTCAGCATGGCGTTCAAAATAGGCCAGTCGGCGATAGCGTCGCTGCCGTCCCTCATATCTTCTGTCTCACGGAAAGGACTGGCAACCGAGCCCGTGTCGAGATGGTCCCGGCCGATGACGATGGGCGCTCTCACCACTCCACGCGCGACCAGATCGTTGATGGCCAGGCCGAACCTGGCGCGTTCGCCCTGCCCCAACCAGCAGATCCGAGCCGGCAAGCCTTGGAAGGCCACCTTTTCGCTGGCCATCCGAATCCAGCGACCGAGGGACTCGTCCTCGGGAAAGAGGCTGAGCACCAGCTCGTCGGTCTTGTGGATGTCGGCCGGGTCACCAGACAGCGCCGCCCAGCGGAAAGGTCCTTTCCCGAGGCAGAAGAGCGGCCGCACATACGCCGGAACGAAGCCGGGAAAGTCGAAGGCGTCCTCGACGCCTGCTTCCCGCGCCTGGGCGCGAATGTTGTTGCCATAGTCGAATACGACCGCACCCTGTGCCTGCATAGCGAGCATGGCTCGCACATGGATCGCCATCGACTCCATTGCCCGCTCGACGTAGCCACGAGGGTCGCGCTCGCGAAGGAGCGCCGCTTCCTCCAACGAGACCCCCCGTGGCACGTAGCCATTCAGAGCATCGTGAGCGCTCGTCTGGTCGGTGACGAGGTCCGGCACCACACCGCGCCGCACCATCTCCGGCAACACGTCGGCGCAGTTGCCCAATAAGCCCACGGACAGCGCCTCACGACGCGCGCGGGCGCCGTCCACCAGGTCGAGGGCCTCATCGAGATCTTCTGTCGCCCGATCGAGGTAGCGCGTCTCGAGGCGCCGCTGAATCCGAGCCGGGTCGACTTCGACTCCGAGGAGGGCGCCGCCGTTCATCGTCGCCGCCAGGGGCTGTGCGCCACCCATCCCGCCTAGCCCGCCGGTGAGCACGAACCGCCCGGCGAGCGAGCCGTCGAAATGCTTGCGGGCGGCCGAAGCGAATGTCTCGAATGTCCCCTGCAGGATTCCCTGGGTCCCAATATAGATCCACGACCCGGCGGTCATCTGCCCGAACATGATGAGGCCCTTCCGCTCGAGCTCGCGGAAGTAGTCCCAGTTCGCCCAGCGGCCCACCAGATTGGCGTTCGCGATCAAAACTCGCGGTGCATCTTCGTGAGTGCGGAAGACCCCGACCGGCTTCCCGCTCTGGACCAGAAGCGTCTCGTCGTTCTCCAGTTGGCGCAATGAGGTGACGATTGCATCGTAGGCCCGCCACGACCGAGCGGCCCGACCGGATCCTCCGTAGATGATCAACTCCTCCGGCTTCTCGGCGACTTCCGCGTCGAGGTTGTTCATTAGCATTCGCAGCGCCGCTTCCTGCTGCCATCCCTTGCAGGAGATCTCGGTACCGCGTGGCGCGCGCACTTTGCGAGTCTGATCGATCACCGTCGACATCTCCTCCTCCAATGCACGATGATTGGAACGCGGGACTTACCCGCGATCCTCCTGGCGATAGTCGAACTTGATATCGCGCAGGTCGTTGTGGTTCACGCGGAAATTGAAAACGAAGTTGCCGTTGGCGGACTGCCAGAACTCGAAAGTCGCCGACCATCGGTGCAGGTCGCGCCGCAAAGAGATCGTGTGATCGACGAAGTCACTTCGCTCGACGTCGAAGGTCGTCCGCCAGTTCAATGACCAGTTTTGGGTCGGGCTGAAACCGAAGTTAGCCCGGATCGACTGGCGATCGTCTATCGGTTCCCGATCCGGCACGGGCCGTTGTCGCACGAGACTGTAGTCAACACTGAGGCTCCAAGGTCGCCGCGCGCCCCGATCTTCCTCTCGTCCACCCGGCTCCTCTCGGTCCCCCTCGTCCTCCGGGAACATGCCGAACTGGTCTTCGTCGAAGCCGCGCGGTTCCGGCACGATTCCACCACGACTGAGCCCGCCGCTCGGCTCGCCGAATAGGCCGGCGACGGTACGCTCTCCTAATGAGAAACCCAGATTGAGTTGAGTCAGGAACGGCGCAAACTTTCGGCCAGCGGCTTCATCGAAGAGGTCGTGATCGAAACGTACGGTCAGACCCCGCAAGAGATCGGATGTGAGCGAATTCGACACCCGACCCGTGATCAGCCGGCCGGTGACGAAATCGTAGGCCAGGGCCGACGTACGGATCGCCATCACCGTGATCTTGCGCGATTCCGGCGGTTGCTGGGCCGCCGTCGAGTCCGGCGCCGCACCGCCCTCCGCCGGGTCTCCTGGAACCGTATCCGACGTCTGCTCCCCCATCGCCTCGGCCGGCCGCTCTTCCTCCTCCTGGCGGCGCGGTTTGAGTTTGGCCTCGAACGTCTGCGACAGCGTCATAGTGAGCTGGTGGCGCGCCGCCGCAGAATCTGTGGGGAATCCCAGTTCCTTCAGCCGCTCGGAGGGCTGCACTTCTGGGCTGTAACTCCAACTGAATACCGGCGAGAACTTGTGTCGGATTCGCTCCCAGGACCCGACACCGGGGAAGAAGCCGTAGACATCGGTGTTGAGGGATGCGCTCACCGAGATGCGCGTGGGAGCTGAGACGTACTTCAAATCGCTGGCGTTGGATCTGAGGAACCTTCCATCCAGATTCAAGGCCGGTGTGATCGTGCTCGAGCCGATCAGGCGCTGTTGGTATCCGAGCGACGAGCGCCAGGAGATATCGCCTTGAGTCACGCTGGGCCCGACGACGACGACCGTATCGACGGTCTGTCCCGTATCGGGCGCGATTACGATATCTCGCGTGAACTCGGTTGTCCGGTCCACCAAATTTCCGCTCGAGTTCCAGCGAAATTTGCCGAGTGTCAGGTTCGACGTGGCGCTCCCATTCGTCGTCGTCTGATCCGGTTGTCCGGTCGCCTGCGAATACGTGCGGTTGAGGCTGGTACTGCCGGTCCAAGTCAAGTCGCTGTACCAGCGTGCCTCCAGCGGCGAGCGTGCGGGGGTGAGGACGACCGGGTTGAGGGTGAGCGACAGTTGCGGCAGCGTCATCGTCGTCGTGGCACTATCCGACAACGGCTGCACCCGTTGCGCGCTCAAGTTGAGCGATCCCCAGTCAAAGCGCCGAGAGTAACCGATGTTCGAGCGGATGTTCTGAGTTAGCCGCTCGGGATTGTACTCATTCTCACGGTTGAATTGCTGACTCGAGACAAACTGGACCGAGGCCCGCAAGTCGCTGCGTTCACCGAACTTCTGGCTATGGTTCCAGGAACCGGATATCTCTCGGCCATCGGGTCGGAAGAACTGGGATATTCCGATGCGGCCATCCAGGAACTTCTGGCGCCAGCGATAGCGAAAGAAGGTGTCGAAGCGCGTCCAGTTGTCGCTCCACCAATCCATGCTGAATTGGGCGTCGGTATAGTCGCTGATCGCCCAGTAGTAACCGACGTTCGATATATGGCGATTGTAGTTGCTGCTGTTGCGGATGATGTCATTGAAGCCAAAACGCAGGGTCAGCAATCCGCTGTGGCGTCCCTGCCGGATATCCTGCGCCATGAACGGGAACCAGAAAACGGGCACGTCGCCGAAATACAGCCGGACGGGCCACGCCACCACGATATGACCCAGGACCAGCTTTATCCGGTCCGACTCGAATCGGTAGTGGGGTTCGGGCAACTCGCAGGATGTGAAGTGCCCGCTCTTGACCCACAAGGTATCGGTTCCCTCCAGCGTGAAATTGCCCTCGACGTTCCAGACCTCCCACTGGGTCTTCCCACCCATCACGGTGCCAATACGGCGCTCGGTGTGGTAGAAGAGCGGACCCACCTCGCTATCGACCTCCTCGCCTTTGGCGTTGACGAGCTTTGACTTGCCGTAGGCGGTGACGAAGCGGCTTTGCCCTTCGTAGACCACCGAATCCGCCGAGAGCCTCTCGCCGGCCCGTTCGATGTTCGCTCTCTGTCTGATGTGGATGGCTCGATCGCTCGTGGAGAACTGAAGCGTATCCCCGCGGTAGACCACCGGACGATACCCGGGTCGCTCCATCAATAGCTGCATGATCGAGTCGGGCGCCGGGAATGGGTCGGACGCCTCGGCTAGCGAATCTGCCGCCAGTGAATCGGGTACGGCGGCGCTGTCCGGCCGCTCATCCCGGATCAACCTCCTTTCGGGCCTCTGCCGCTGGACCTTGGTCGTATCCTGGAGGAAGGGCGCGACATAGGTGTTGCCTGCCGGCGTCGCGGCGCTCAGGCCTGAAGCGGATGCAAGAAGCCAGGCCAACGCGATCGCTGCGAGCGTGACCGGCGTCAGGTGGATGGAGAGATCAGTCGGCGGTCGCTTCCGTGAACTCTTCTTCGGCCCGCCGACGACCCACCATGGCGACGAGGAGGATCGAAATTTCATACAAAATCAGAAGCGGCCCCATCATCATCAGCATCGTCAGAACATCCGCTGGAGTCAGGATGGAGGAGACGATCGCGACGCCGACGATCGCATGCCGCCGAAACCGCTTGAGCGTGTCGGCTGTGATCAACCCAAGGGCCGCCAACAGCAGTGACACCAGAGGCAACTCGAAGATCAGGCCGAACGCCAGTATCAATCGAGTCGCGAAACGCAGATACTCGCCGATGGTGATGATCGGCGTCAGCGCCTGCGTCTGAAATCCGAGCAAGAAGCGCAGTCCGAGTGGCAGGACCAGGAAGTAGGCCATCGCCACACCGAGCAGAAAGAGGACGAATCCCCCGATCACGGCGGGGACGGCCAATTTCTTCTCCTTCTCGAACAGCGCCGGAGACAGGAACGACCAGGTGTGAAAGACGATAATCGGAAGAGACAGGATGAAGCCGACGACGAAGGCCAGCTTCAGCGTCACGGTCATCGGTTCAGTGGGACTCGTGAACAGCAGTTGCCCGCTGGGGATGACCGACGTGAAGTCGGGCGAGGCCGTCAGGTCCTCCATCGCCGCGACGAACGGCCGCTTGAGCAGGCCGATCACATTGAAGTAGGCGACCAAGAAGAAACCCAACACCGACAGGCTGAGAACCGACACGCTGATCCAAATCAGGCGCGACCTCAGCTCCTCGAGGTGCTCGAGGAATGGCATCTCCGCCACGCCTCTGGCCTTCCTCCGCCGCCTCACCGTTTCGTTCTCCTATTCCTGCCCTTGCCGGACGAGACGTCGTCCTTTAGAACCGACTCGAGGAAGTCCAGCTGCGCCGCGTCGTACTCGCCACCGGCAGCCAGGTCCCGAATCGCCTCCAAGTACTCCTCGGGATCCTGGAAATTCGTGTATACCGAAGCGAAACGCACGTAGGCGACCTCATCCAGATCTCTCAGGGCATCCATCACCTGTTCGCCAATCTGCCAGCTCTCGACTTCACCCGACTCGCTGCGCTGAAGACTTTCCTCGATCCCGTCGACGATCTCCTCGATCTGCTTGAGCGTAACCGGACGTTTCGTCCCCGCCAGCTGAATGCCCCGAATCAGCTTGGTACGGTCGTAAGGCTCGACGCTCCCATCGCGCTTCTTGACCGACAGCGGGCGTTCCTCGACCACCTCGTAGGTGGTGAAGCGCTCTTCACACCGCTGGCACTGACGACGCCGGCGAACGGCCCGGCCCTCCCGACTCGTCCGCGAGTCGATTACCCTATTCTTCGTGTGACCGCAATAGGGACAGCGCATCGAGGAAGGATCAACTCGCCCGGTTCACGCCGGGACTGCGCCCTAGCGGCAGCTCAGCCGCTCGGTCTGATCCCGGGCCAGCCGGGACTCGTCGCTGCGCGGGTAACCCGCCAATACACGTTGAAAGTACTGACAAGCGCTATCTTTGTTCCCCTGCTCTACCTGCAGCAGGCCGCCCTTGTACAATGCCGTCGGTGCCGCACGCGAGTTCGGATACAGCTCGACCACGCGATTGTACTCGCGCAGCGCGAGGTCGGCATCGCCCTCCATGCGATACGTCTCGGCCAAGTAGTACTGAGCATCGGGGGCAAGCTCGTCGGCCGGATAGTCGACCAGGAACTCCTGGAATCCCATGCGCGCCGTATTGTAGGCTTCGCGGCGAAACTGCTCGATCGCGGCGGCGTAGAGCGAGCGGGCGTCGCCCGCTCCTCTCGCGATATCCGCGCCGGACACGCCGATGCTGTCGGTTGGCGACATCGACGCCATCTCCTCGCGCACGGCCTGACGCTCCTCCATCCGTTCACGAAGATTCTGCAGCACGATCTGACTCTGGCCCAGCAGTTCCTGAATCTCGACCAGTTGGCGCTCCATGTCATCCAACTGCCGGAGAAGGTCGCCACGCACCGTCACGAACAACGCTTGTTGCGCCTCCAGGGCCGTGGAAACCGACTCCTCAAGATCGCTCACCTGCGCGGCAAGCGCGTCGTGCCTAGCCTGCACGGCGGCCAGCTCGGCGCGGATGCTGTCAGCATCCTTCTTGGTGGCGCAAGCCGAAAGGCCTACGCCAGCCAAGATCAGGACAAGGCCTGTGGCGCGACACCTCATCGGGCGATCCCCCCGTGATGCGGGTCAGTCTCCGGAGCCGAGGCGCCCGTAGTCGGTGACGGCGAATTCCGCCCGGCGATTCTGCGCCCATGCGTCCTCGTTGGACGCATTCACCAAGGCACGCTCCTCGCCGTAGCTGATCGTGCTGAACCGTGCCTCCTCGACTCCGTAGCTCATCAGGTACCGGCGAACCGACCATGCACGACGCTGCCCCAAGGCGAGGTTGTACTCGTTCGAGCCGCGCTCGTCGCAATGGCCTTCGATCCTCAACCTGATCCCAGGATACTCGCGCAACGCAGTCACCTTGCGCTGCAGGACTTGCTCGGCATCCGGCCGGATATCAGACTTGTCGAAGTCGAAGTGGACACGCTCGGCGATGATCGTCAGCACGCGCTGACGTTCGGCTTCGCGGCGGCGCCTCTCCTCCTCCTCACGGCGAAGCCGCTCCGCCTCTTCGCGCGCCCTGCGCTCTGCTTCTTCGTCTCTTGTATTGACTTGCGGCTCGGGCTCCGGCTCGGGCTCCGGCACCGGCGCCCCTCCCCCGCAGCCGGCAAGGACCAGCGCCAAAGCCAACGTGCCGAACCAGCCCATGTTTTTCGTCCAAGTGGCCATAGACCGCTCCCTAAGGATTGTTACTACTTGGGTTTCCAACATCACCCGCAGTGTAAGAGGGAGAATCTAAGCGCCCGGACCAGTCAGGCAAGCGGGCGCGGGCACCGCGAACCAGCTGACGGATCCGTCCCGTGACGACATCCAGGACCCAGAGGCCCTCGGTTCCATCTCGCGTGGACGCGAACACTATGTGGCGGCCGTCCTCAGCCCAACTGGGGTCCTCGTTCCGGCCGACCTGCGTGAGTTGGCGAAGGCCTCGGCCATCGGGCGCGACCGTGAAGATCTGCGGACTGCCGGCGACCCACCCGTGAAAGGCAATCCGGTCACCGGTGGGCGACCAGTCGGGGCCAGCGTTGTGAACGCTACTGTCGTATATGTACGGAGTCACCAGTTCGGCGGAAACGCTCTCCACTTCCTTCACGAAAATGTGCAGCTGTCCAAGCCGGTCAGAATTGAACGCGATGCGCCGGCCATCGGGGGAGAACGTCGGCGAGAGAGAATTGGAGTAGCGAGCGAACGTTTTTCGTTCGGCGCAACAGCGGTCCGCGAGATTGTAGACGAAGATCTCGGTTCGACCGTCGACTGTTCCGCCGAAAGCCAGCTGTGTCCCGTCCCGAGAGTATGCCGGCGTCATGTCCATGCCCGGTCGGTCGACCAGCAGGCTCGAGGCGCCGGGATTCAGAGTCAACTCGTAGATCGCGGGATCGTCCCCCCTGTAGGACATGTAGGCGATTCGATCCCCGGCGGGCGACCACGTCGGAGAGAGGGCAATCGTATTGTCGCTCGATAGCCGCTTCGCCCCATAGCCGTCGCTGTCGACGACGTAGATTTCAGAGCCGCCGGGGCCCGTCGCGACGTAGGCGACCTTGGTGGCGGCGATGCCGGCACTGCTCGTAGCCCAGGACACGACCTGATCGGCGGCGCTGTGCAACGCCAATCTGAAGTCGGGATGCCCCAAGGGAGGTAAGTCGAAGGCACGCAAGTCCTGCAGCAAACGGAAGACAACATCGTGAAGCGATAGTCTCAGCGTGGGCGCGTCGGGAGAGCCCTCGATCGCTCCGATCAGCAACCACACAGCCCCCAACTCATCCCACAGGCCGTAGTTGATCGGCCCCTCGAGCGGAATGTTCGCCCCGACGCTCATCACCTGCAGACGGTCGCTATAGTCAAAGTCGCGGAGTAGAATCGATCGCACGCTATCCGCGAGTTCCTGCAGCGTTGCATCAACGGCGATCGGCGGCATCACGATCCCCGGGCGAAACGAAGGCTGATACAGGATGCCGACACGCACGTCTGTCGGTATGCTATCACGCTGTGCTTCCTGGCCCTGGGCGGCGCCCGCTGCGAGCGAGAGCGTGACAGCCAGAATCGCGAGCAGTTTGCGGGCGGCGCTAAGCATAGCGGCACGCTGCCGTTGATGTAGCCAAGGTAGGCTTCGCCTCAACGATCACTGTGAGGAAAAATCCTAGGGGCTTCATGTTACAAAAGCTGTCAGTATCGCGTCGGATCGAAGAAAAACGACACACGTAGAACATCCAACGGATACTCTTGGGGCAGCGAGCCAAACGCTCGTCGCCGACCGGCAGCCTCGATCGCCCCCCGGGCCTCGAGGTCGAACGCCGGGTTTCCCGAGCGGCGCACCCACGCCACATCCTCCACCGACCCTTCCCTCGTAATCGTGAACGCAAGTTCAGCTCGCAGCTGTTGGCCGCCCGTCGGGGGCCGCCAATGCCGCTTGATCTGCAGAATAATATTCGCCAAGTACTCGGGATACGGGAAGGGCGCCCCCTCGAGCCGCACCGGCAACCCTTCCACTCCCTCCCTCGACTGCTCCGGCGTCGCGGCCGGCCTTTCCTCGACCGGCGTTTCGGGCACGACCTCGACCGCCTCCTGTTCCGCCTCCGCCGGCCGCGTATCTCGGCGCGGCCTTTCGGTCGGCGCCGGTTGCGTCTCAACGGGCCGTGCTCGCGGTCTCTCTTCCGGTGTCGGCCTCGGCCGATCGGGTACCGGAACGGCTCGCACGGGCGCCTTCCGAGGCGCTGCCACCAGTTCGACCTGATAGACCTGCGGGGGCTCAGGAATCGAAATCTGCGACGCCCCCCAGAACACGATCACCAGTAACACCGCATGCATGCCGAGCGATCCGACGACGGCTTCGGTGACCCCGTCCTCTGAGCGTGCCTCACGGCGAACGATCAACCGAGCCATTCAATCAGCGTCTCCGCCGTACCTCCGGCTCCGCCACCAGGCCAACGGCGTCGATCTCCGCGGCTTTCAGAGCCGCGATGACCTGCAACACAATGCCGTAGTTGGCGTTCTCATCCCCCTGTACGTATACCGCCGGAGTGCCCTTCTGGGTCCACACGTCTCGGATCGCCGCCTTGAACTCATCCAGCGTGACCTGCGCGTCGTCGATGTAGATCGCACCCTCGCGATCGACCGAGACGACGATCGCCTCCGATGCCGGTAGCGGCGCGACCTCTGCCTGCGGAATCTGCACTTCGACGCCGCCCTGAAGAATCGGTGCCGTGATCATGAAGATCACCAACAAGGTAAAGGCCACATCCACCAGGTTGATCAGGTTGATGTCGGCCGACAACGGTAGTGAACGATCCTCAAACAGCCCGCCGTACCTTGCCATCAGATCTTACCTTCGCGTGCCAGGGCGCCGATGAACTCGTTAACGAAACCCTGAAGCTCGCCTGCGAAGAGCGCCAGTCGGCTGGCGAAGTAGTTGTAGCCGATTACTGCGGGTATCGCGACGCCCAAACCCGTGACGGTCGTGATGAGCGCTTCGGCGATGCCCGGCGCCACAGCAGTGATGCTGGCCGTTCCCTGCACGGAGATTCCCACGAACGAATCCATAACCCCGACCACCGTCCCCATCAGACCCAGCAGCGGGCTCACAGTCGCGATCGTCGCGAGACCCGGTAGGCCGTGAGCCATGGCATCTCGCTCACCGACGATCTCCTTATCGAGAACCAAACGGAGCGTCTCCACCTGCGCGGCACGCAGACCGCCGCCGGGGTTCTCCGAACGAGGCTTTAGGCCGGCGAAGAAGTTCATCCCGTGGCGGAAGACGCGAAGGTTGGGCGAGTCCGGCAGCGCAGCTACCGCCTTGTACGCCTCATCGAGATGCTGGGCCTGCGCTACTTCGTCCAGAAACTGTTCCTGCAAGACGCGAACGCGTCGAAACTGGATTCCTTTCCAAATGATCAGTACCCACGAGGCCGCCGAAAAGATGAAGAGCACCAAGAGGATGACCTTCGTGGTGATGGTCGCGTCCGCAACCATATCCCAAGCAGAGGTGGGGAGCGGAGCTTGCATGGCGGCTGCCGCGATCAACGTCGTCACTTCGCCTTCTCCTCGATCCACCGATAGGTACGTCCTAGCCCCTCGGCCAGGGAAACCGATGGCTTCCAACCCAGCGCGCTCAATCTGTCGGTCCGCAGGCTGTTCCACTGCAACTCGCCCGGTCGCTCCTCCGCATGCTCCACCGGGACCTCACGGCCAGCGGCGCGCATCAGCTCGCGGGCCAACTCGTTCACACTCGTCTCCGTGCCTGTACCGACGTTGAAGGCTCGGTCATCGATCTCGGTGCCGTCGCTGAGATCGGCTTTCGACACAAGCATATTGGCGGCGACGACATCGCCGACGAAAACGTAGTCGCGCGTTTGCTCGCCAGCGCCGAATATCGTCATGGGTTGGTTCGCGATGATGCGATTCGAGAAGATCGCCACCACGCCCGCTTCGCCGTGCGGGTCCTGACGTGGCCCGTAAACGTTGGAATAGCGCAAGGCCACGTAGTCGAGCCCGTGCAGCAACCGGTAGCACCGCAGGTAGTACTCTCCAACCAACTTGGTGACACCATACGGTGACTCGGGGCGTTTCGCGGCGGTCTCGGGTATCGGACGTTCCGACGCGTCTCCGTACACGACGCCCCCCGAAGAGACGAACACGAACCGCTCCGCCTGCCAATGCCTCGCTCCCTCGAGCACATTGAGGAGTCCGGCCACGTTGATGTCGGCATCGTGCCTAGGGTCCCGCACGGATACTCTGACGTCGATCTGAGCGGCGTGGTGGTTAACTATGTCGAAACCGCCGTGACGCTCGAACATCTCATGGAGGCGTTCGTCGCGCACATCCAATTCAACGAACTCGGCCTCTTCGGGAACGTTTTCCCTTTTTCCAGTGGCGAGGTTATCGACGATGGTGACCGAATGACCGTTCGCCAGGTAGGCATCCGCCACATGAGACCCGATGAACCCGGCTCCCCCCGTTACCAAGACCTTCTTACCTACCCCCATACTCCTCCCCCTCATCTTCTTCGATTCCAAACAGATAGCGCGCAGCCTCCAAGATATCATGTTGGTGGCCGTCCTCCGCCGCTGCCCGCATGCGCGCGGTTGGCTGGTGCAGCAACTTCTGCAGCAGATCCTTGGTCAGGCGGTCAACCCGCTCGACGTCCGCTTCAGACAGGTGGTCAAGTCGGCCCAGCGTCCGCTCTAGTTCCGAGCGTCGCATGTTTTCGGCCCGCTCGCGCAGTTGCTTGATGAACGGAACAGCGCGCAGGCCTGAATACCAACGCCAGAACTTGTCGACCTCGTCCTCGATGATCGATTCTGCCCGCGGCAGTTCGGCTTTGCGGCGCTCGACATTGGAGGCGACGATGTGCTGCAAGTCATCGATCGTGTAGAGAAATACGTTAGGAAGTTCTCCCACTCCCGGTTCTACATCCCGCGGAATGGCAATATCGATGATGAACAATGGCGACTTCAGCTTGGCCGGCATGCGTCGTCGGAACTCATCGAACGTGATCATCGCGTGAGGCGCCGCCGTCGAAGTGACCACGATATCCATATCCGGTAAGACGTCCCAGAAGCTCGAGAAGGCGATACTGCTGCCGCCAAACTTCTCGGCCACCTTCTGCGCGCGCATCATGTTGCGGCTGGCGACCATCACGCTGGTCACGCCCTCGCCCACGAGACACTCCAGTGTGAGCTCGCCCATGTCGCCCGCACCAAGCACCATACCGCGGCGGCCGCGCAGCGAACCGAAGATCTTCTTGGCCAAGTCGACCGCGGCCGATGGCACCGAAGCGGCGCCTTCCGATAGGCGCGTCTCGGTCCTCACCCGACCGCCGACCGACAGAGCGGACTGAAAGAGCCGGTTGAACACCGCCCGCACGGCCTGGCGCTGGCCGGTCAGGCTACGCGCTGTATCGTAGGCCTCGCGCACCTGGCCTTGAATCTGCACTTCTCCCAAGACCATTGAGTCGAGGCCGGAAACGACCCGGTACAGGTGGGCAACCGCCTGCTCCCCCCGCTTCACGTAGATATACCGCTCCGCCGGCTTGGGCAGCCCGTTGGCCTGTTGCGCCAGCGTATCGATCGCGTACGGGATGGCAACGTCGGCGTCCGTCAGGTGCAGATAGAATTCGGTGCGGTTGCAGGTTGAAACGAGGGCAGCTTCAGCCACACCCTTGTTCGCCAGCAC
>JASFMO010000004.1:0-25550 GCA_050117535.1 Gemmatimonadales bacterium
ACCTCATAACCGACCCGTTCCTCCTTCGCTTGACGCTCCGTCAACCCGGCACGCGCCACCTGCGGATCGGTGAAGACTGTACTGGGCGCGATGCGTCCTCCGCGACCGCCTTCACGCCGTTCCATGAGGATGTCGTAGAGTATGCGGTGGTCATCCCAGGCCGTGTGCGTGTACTGCGGTCCGCCGGTGCAGTCACCGACGGCATACACGCCCTCGGCACTCGTGCGATAACCATCATCCACTTGAACGAACCCCCGTTCATCGAGCTTGATCCCCGCCGCCTCGCAGCCAATCCCGTCGGTGTTGGGCACGCGTCCCACCGCGACCAGGAGATGCGATCCCCGCGTTCGCTGCCCGCCGTCGCACCGCAGAGCGACTCCGCCGTTCTCATTCGCCACCTCCTCGACCTCAGCGCCGAGGACAAGGTTGATGCCTTCGTCGCGGAACACCTCCTCGATCGCCTCCGATATCTCTTCATCTTCGCTGGGTAGCAAATGTTTTCCACGCTGCATGATCGTGACTTTCGCTCCGAAGCGGCGGAACATCTGACCGAACTCGCAGCCGATGTAGCCTCCTCCTATGATCGCCAGGTGCGACGGTAGATCACGCAGTTCCATGATGCCCGCGCTGTCAAACCACTCGACCTCCTCCAGCCCCGTCACGCTCGGAACGCCGGGGCGGGCGCCGACATTCAGAATGATCGTCGTAGCACTGTAGCGCTGGCCACCTGCCTCGATCTGTCGCTCACCCACGAACCGCGCCTTCCCACGTACCAGCTGGAGTCGATCATCTGCCCGTCTCAGTCTCCGTTGGACTCCCGCTCGCCACTGCTCGACTACGGAGTCCTTGCGGTCAACCACGGCGGCCAGATCCACCGAGACGGCTCCGGCATGTACGCCGAGACGTTCGGCTCCCCTCGCTACGTGCGCCGCCCGCGCGCTCGCCACCATCGTCTTGGTCGGCGTGCAGCCCACGTTGACGCATGTGCCCCCCAGGTGACCCGCCTCGAAAAGCGTGACCATCCTACCGGCTTCCGCCAGCCGCGCTGCGAGAGGCACCCCCGCCTGCCCACTGCCAATCACAATTACATCGCTCTTCATTTCACGCTCCATCGCTACGCCGGACTGCGCAGAACAGTCGAGGTCGACTCAGTTTCCTCTCACAGCTGAGGCCGGGTTCGAGATCATAGTACACAGCTTTGGCGCGCGACAGCTTGACGCCCCCAGTCACACACGGTACATGTGACCTTCGTGCACGTGGCCGATTCGACCGTCGTCCGATTCCAGAACGCTGGCCTTCATCTGGCCAGCGGTCGCTCGATTGTCTCCGGACTCACCTTCGATGTTCTCGCCTCCGAGATACTGATCCTGCTTGGACGGAGCGGCTCCGGTAAAACGACCACCCTCAAGCTCATCAACGGGTTGCTGCTGCCCACAGACGGTCTGGTGGTGGTGCAGGGCACACCGACGCACGAATGGAATGCCGCCAAACTGCGCCGACACATCGGATACGTCATTCAGGAGATCGGCCTATTCCCGCACATGACCGTGGAACGGAACGTCGGTGTGGTGCCGGAGCTGGAGGGCTGGGACGAACGGCGACGTCGCGACCGCGCTCACGAGCTACTCGAACTCGTGGGCCTCGACGCGTCGACCTTCGCGGGTCGTTATCCCGCCGAACTGTCTGGCGGCCAGCGACAACGCGTCGGCATCGCCCGAGCGCTGGCCGCGGACCCACCGCTTCTCCTTTTGGATGAGCCATTCGGGGCACTCGATCCGCTGACGAGACTCGAACTCCAGAAAGAACTGAAGCACCTACAAAAGAGATTGGGCAAGACGATGGTCTTTGTGACCCACGATGTCAGAGAGGGCCTACTCTTGGCCTCACGAATCGCGTTGTTCGACCAGGGGAGGCTGGCCTTTCTAGGTAGCCGCTCAGAGTTTCTCGCTTCGAGCCACCCGGAGGCTCAAGCCTTTGCACAAGTAGTACGCGAAGACTCTGACTAGCGGCGCAGTTCGACCTCGGCGGGCAGCGGCGCAACCGTAGACTGGCGCCGGCCTCCGCCGTGCGGCGAACGGCGCCGTCACCGTCTTCAGATCGCTGAAACGTCACGGCGACAGTCACCTCAATGGCTGAAACGAGCCCAGACAATACGGGAGACCGAAATGGGCCTGGTAGACTTTCTGATGAACAACCGGGTCGAGTTTCTATCGCTGACCCTCGAGCACCTGTTCCTAGTAGCCGCTTCAACCGGTATAGCGATCCTCATCGGGGTACCGTTGGGAATCCTCCTCACGCGGCGACCCCGGCTGGGGCCACCGGTGCTTGGTTTGGCCAATGTGTTTCAGACGATCCCAAGCCTGGCGTTGTTCGGTCTCTTGATCCCGATCCCGGTCCTCGGCGGCGTCGGGGCGCGCACGGCCATTCTGGCCCTGATCTTGTACGCGCTGCTTCCCATCATCCGGAATACCTATACCGGCATCCAGGGCGTCGACCCATCGGTGCGCGAGGCAGGACGCGGTATGGGCATGACCGACCGACAGCTGCTTCTGATGGTCGAGATACCCCTGGCTTTCGGTGTCATCCTCGCCGGTGTTCGGGTCGCGACCGTAATCAGCGTCGGGGTGGCCACAATAGCCGCCGCCATCGGCGCCGGCGGCCTGGGCGAGTTCATCTTCAGGGGCGTTGCCATGGTGAATAACTCTCTGATCCTTGCCGGAGCGATCCCTGCGGCGCTCATGGCCCTCGCGGCCGATTTCTTGCTCGGCCGACTCGAGCGTCGGTTTGCCCCCTCTACCGCGAGCCTCGCCGAGGTCCGAACCGTATGAGGGAGCGGAACGCCTTATTGTTTGCCGTCGGCTTGGCTTGCAGCGCGGCTGGTTGCAGCAATGACCGGATCGTCGTCGGCTCCAAGAATTTCACCGAGCAGACGGTTCTTGCCGAGCTCGTCGCCCAGCAGATCGAGCGCCGCACCGACCTGAGGGTCGAGCGCCGCTTCTTTCTCGGAGGGACCTTCGTCTGCCACCGCGCCATCACGGCCGACGAGATCGACGTCTATGTCGAATACACGGGTACGGCACTCGCCGCCATCTTGGAGGAGTCTCCGCTTCAGAACCCCGCCGCCGTCTTTACGGCGGTTCGGAACGCTTACGCCGAGCGCTTCCAGCTTACCTGGCTGGAACCTTTGGGCTTCAACAATACCTTCGCCATCCTGGTTCGCGGCGAAGACGCCCAACGTCTGGGCCTGGAGACGATTTCCGACATCGCCAACGTGGCACCCGGCTGGCGTGCGGGATTCGGCTATGAGTTCATGGAGCGGGAAGACGGCTTCAACGGTCTGGTGCAGACCTACGGCTTGGCGTTCGCAGAGCCGCCAAGAACGATGGACCTGGGGCTCACGTACCGCGCGCTCGCCGACGGCCAGGTGGACTTGATTGCTGGCAACTCTACCGACGGTCTGATCGCCGCCCTGGACTTGGTCCAGCTGAAGGATGACCGAAGTTACTTCCCACCCTATCAGGCCGCCCCCATCGTCCGCAACGCCGTCCTCTCCCGCCGCCCCGAAGTCGGCGAGGCGATCGGCGAACTCGCCGGGACCTTATCCGATGACGAGATGCGAAGGCTCAACTACCTCGTTGACGTAGAGCATCGCGATGTGGTCGCCGTGGTAAGAGAATGGCTGGACCGCAACATCCCAACCCCACGCAGCGGCGGAGCACAGCCGTGATGAGTCGATGGCGCCAGCTTGCCCTTGGCCGAGGCAATCGCTACTTGATACGCGAACGGTGGCCGGAACAGATTGACTCGTCGTACGAACGCCGCCGCGACCGATACGACCTATAGTGACGCTGTGAACAGGCTTCACCCCAACATCACGCACGTCTGGCGATTCTCCGGGCTTCTGGGTGCCGCGTTCTCGACGGGCGGCATCGGAGCCCTAGAGCTTTGGGTGCTGAACCCGGGCGGCCTGGGGCTCTTCCCGCCGGGAGCGCTGACCGCCACTGTTGGCCTCGCGGGATTCGCGCACGCTCTAGCCTGGCCATCCGTTCGCTACCGCTACTGGCGTTGGACCATCGACGATGAGCGTGTCCTCATCCAGAAGGGTGTCATCTGGCGCTCCCGTTCCCTGATTCCACGCGTTCGGGTGCAGCACGTCGACACCCGGACGTCGCCCCTGCAGCGCTGGTTCGGTCTCGCCTCGCTGATCGTCTACACAGCGGGCACGCGCGGAGCCGACGCCGAGATTCCCGGACTCACCGCCGAGGAGGCAGAACGCCTGCGCGAGGAGCTCGCCCGCGTCGAGGAGCTGGATGAACGGACTTGACCGCGAAGGCGACTGGCGTCGCCTTCATCCCGCGACACCCTTCCTGCGCTCGGCTCAGCTACTCTATGCGCTCGTTTTTGCGGCGATCGCCGCCCGGCTGGGCGGACCCGGCCTCATCGTGCTGGTGATCTCAGCTGCGCTGGTGGCAGCGTTGATCACAGCATCGTATCTGCGCTATCGCTATCGGTTGACCGACGATGGCCTGATCATTCAGCATGGCGTGTTGTTCCGCCAGCGCCGTGTCGTTCCGCGCTCGCGTATCCAGAATGTCGACCTGCGCGCCGGTCTCTTTCTACAAATCTTGGGGGTCGTGACGGCACGGGTCGAGACGGCGGGCGGACAGGGCAGCGAAGCCGCGTTGCACGTCGTGAGCCGGGAAGAGGGTCGTCGACTTCGCGAATCTCTAGTGGCGCGTCCAGCAGCGAGCCCTCAGCCGCTTTCCCGACCCGCCGTATACGATTGGGCCGGCGCCGACGATATGAGCGCCGTCGCGGTCCCGGTCCAGCTGGCACCCGACCACGCAGCCGTCGATGTCGCAACTGAAACGGTCGTCCAAAAAGTCACCGTGCGAGACCTCATCATCGCTGGCGCGACGTCGAACCGGGCAGGTCTCCTGGTCGCCGCGCTGCTGGGAGGTGACTATTTCCTGGACATCCTGCCCACCGATTGGCTGCTGCGAAAGATCTTGCCGGCTGAGTTCATGCAGCCCGAGGCCGCCGTGACCAGCTTGGTCGAGACCGCCCAGCACGATCTGCGCGCCTTTGCTATCGGCGTCATCGTGCTCGTCCTCTTTTTCGGCTTGGCTGGCTGGGGATTATCGGTGCTCGCCAGCGTCATTCGCTTCTACGACTTCACCCTCAGCCAAAGCGGCGGCGAGATCAGGGTTGCCTACGGTTCATTCACACGACGCGAAAAGGGCTTTCGCTGCAGCCGCGTTCAGAATGTCCAGGTCGAAGAACCGATTATTCGACGCTGGTTCGGGCTGGCCTCTGTCAAGGTGCAGACGGCGGGATACGGGCCAACCGTAAAGGCGGATGATCGGATCGAAACGCTTACGCCGATCGTGCGACACGCCGATATCGCGCCTTACCTACAGCTCATCCATCCCGAGCTGAGTTGGCAGGACGTGGAATGGCGCCCTTCGCACCCTCGCGCCCGCCGCCGGCTGTTCCTCCGCCGAGCGTTTCTAGTCGTCGTCGTGACTGGAGCCCTGACCGCCGTCATCGGCACGAACGGACTTGCCTTTATCTTGGCGCTGATTCCCGCTTGGTTTTTGGCGACGCTCCACTACCGACATCTCGGTCACGCGTGGACTCGGGGACACATGCTGGTTCGCGAGGGACTCTGGACGCGACGCACCTACATCGTCCCAATTCGTAAGATCCAGTCGCTCCACTTCAAGCAGACTCCGTTCCAACGACGATTGAACCTCGGAACGCTGATCATGGAGACCGCCGGAAGTCCGATCGAGTGGCATTCGCCGCGCTCGATCGACTTGGGACGTGATTATGGGCTCGCGCTGATGGACCGGTTGGGTGCGGCGGTGAGACGGACGGGGCTGGTATTCTAAACCTTCGCTAGCTAGCTGCCGCCGACCGCGCCATCCAGAGTCAGACCCTCCAGCCGACCGGGAAGAGCGACTCCACTCAGCCGCTGCGCGGGTGGAGCACGCCCGGATGCCGGATCGTCTTCCCTTCCACCAGGTAGACGACATCTTCACCGATGTTGCAGGCGAGATCGGCGACCCGCTCGATATTGCGACCGATCAAGATGAACGAGAGCGCCTGCCCGATCTGTATCGGCGACTCCATCATCTTCGTGATAGCCGACCGTAGATGTGACTCATGTAACTGATCGACTCTGTCATCGCGCCTGAGCACGGCACGGGCCTTGTCAGCATCTTGCTGAACGAACGCGTCGAGCACCTCGCGCAGCATTCCCTGCGCGATCGCGCCGGCCTCCGAAAGCTCGATCGGCAGCGACCAATCGCTGCCGCGTTGCGCGAGAGTCTGAACGGTTTCCGCAATGTTGACGGCGTGATCGCCGATGCGCTCCAAGTCGTTGTTTATCTTAAGGATGGCGATCAAGCGCCGGAGGTCGCCGGCCATCGGCTGCTGCCGGGCGAGCAACTCGACGCACTCCTCTTCTATCTCGATCTCGGTCGCGTCGATCTCACGGTCGCCGAGGAGAACCGCTTCGGCCTTGTGTGGGTCTTTCTCTTCGACGGCCAACAGCGATGTCTCGATCAGTCCCTCGATCATACGCGACATGGCGACGAGTCGGCCCGTCAACCGGTCCAGCTGCTGCTCGAAATGCGTACGCCCCATCTAGGCAACCCCTTAGCCGAACCGGCCCGTGATGTACGCCTCGGTGCGCTCATCATCCGGGCTTGTGAATATCTTCTGCGTCTCGCCATACTCTATCAGCTGGCCCAAATTCATGAAGGCGGTGAAGTCAGCCACGCGCGCGGCTTGCTGCATATTGTGAGTCACGATGACGATCGTGTAATTCTCCTTCAACTCCTGCATCAACTCCTCAATACGCCCCGTCGCTATCGGGTCGAGCGCGCTCGCCGGCTCGTCCATCAGAATAATCTCGGGCTCGACCGCCAGCGCCCGAGCGATGCACAGCCGCTGCTGCTGGCCGCCCGACAAACCCAGCGAATTTTCCTTCAGCCGGTCCTTGATCTCGTCCCACAACGCCGCCCGCCGCAGCGCCTCTTCAACGCGCTCTGCGATATCACCCGTGTACCGGTTGACGCGTAAGCCAAAGGCAACATTGTCAAAATTCGATTTCGGAAACGGGTTGGGTTTCTGAAAGACCATCCCGATGCGCCGACGCACCTCAACCGCATCGACCTCGGGAGCGTAGATGTTCTCTCCGTTGAACAACACGTCGCCTTCGCACCAGGCAATCGGAATCGTGTCGTTCATTCGGTTGAACGCTCGCAGGACGGTGCTCTTGCCGCTGCCTGACGGTCCGATCAACGCCGTGATCCGCCTGCGCGGGACAGTGATCGTGATACCGTGGATCGCCTTGGTCGAGCCGTAGTAAATATTCAAGTCCCGCGTCTCGAGTACCGGGTCATCATGCACCATGATGTGAAGCGGTTCAGATGAACTGCTGAGACCGGGCACCGCATACTTTTCGACCATGGCTTCGGCAGCGCTATTGGCTTGATTCATATCTGCTTCCGGAGCTTGTTCCTGAGAATGATCGCCAATGCATTCATGCTGAGCAAGGCGACCAGCAATACGATGATCCCCGCAGCGGCGAGCTCGTGAAAGCCCGCCTGTGGCCGGGCAGCCCAGTTGAATATCTGAATCGGTAGTACGGTAAACTCGTCAAGCGGCGTATTCGGCGTAAACGCGATGAAAGTTAATGCGCCAATCATGATCAACGGCGCCGTTTCGCCGATCGCCCTCGATAGCGCCAGAATCATTCCCGTGAGAATACCCGGGAACGCGATAGGCAGGACCAGGTGCTGCAGCGTCTGCCACTTCGTGGCGCCGACTCCCAAGCCCGCCTCGCGAATCGAAGGCGGGACGGCACGAATCGCCTCCTTCGACGAGATGATCACAATCGGAAGTATCAACAAGGCCAGGGTCGCCGCGCCCGCTAGCACGCTCCGACCCAACGACATCGCCCGCACAAAGACAGCCAACCCGAGCACGCCATACACGATCGATGGCACACCCGCCAGGTTGGCGATATTCGTTTCGATCACTCGAGTCAGCCACGTGCGCGGCGCATACTCCTCCAAGTAGATCGCCGCGCCGACGCCCAATGGAAACGAAATCAGCCCCGTGAACCCGACCGTCCACATCGTTCCGTACAGCGCAGACTTGATCCCCGCCCGCTCCGGGAACCGTGACGGATAGCTATCCAAGAACTCGAACGAGACCCGCGCCGCACCCTGCCTGATAATGTCAAACAGCAATACGGCCAGCAGGACCACAGCAAGGCAGGTGGCCGCAAAGCACGCCCAGAGGAAGACCTGGCCCCAAAAACGCCGCCGCCCCGGCCGGGCGTCGAACTCGAGCTTCACGATCCCTTCGCCGGCCGCCATCACTCGTACACCTCTCGGAAGCGGCGCAAGACGATTCGGCTCAGAATGTTCATCGACAGCGTTATGACGAATAACAGCAGACCGACAGCGAATATCGTCCGGTACTCGATCGTACCGAACGGCGTATCGCCCAAGCTCACCTGTACGATATACGCCGTCATCGTCTGAATGCTCTCTAACGGGTTGACCGTTAGCTTCGGCGTGGCACCGGCCGCTAGCGTCACGGCCATCGTCTCACCGATCGCACGCGAGATCGCCAGTATGAAGGACGCGACGATTCCCGAGAGCGACGCCGGCACAACCACTCGGGTCACCGTCTCGAACTTGTTCGCGCCGAGACCGTAAGCCGCCTCGCGCAGACTGCGGGGCACCGCGAAGATCGCGTCCTCTGACAGCGACGCTACCATGGGAATGATCATGATGCCCACGACGATCGCGGCGCTGGCAGCGTTGAAGACTCCCGTTCCCGGAAAGACCTGCCGGATCATCGGGGTGATGAACGTGAGCGCGAAGTACCCGTAGACGACGGTCGGAATCCCGGCGAGAACCTCAAGCACTGGCTTCAAGATCTTCCGCGCCCGGCTCGGTGCGTATTCCGCCAGGTAGATGGCGCTCGCCAAACCCACCGGAAGTGCAATCAGCGAGGCCCCCACAGCCACCAGCATCGAGCCCGCGACGAGCGGCAAGACCCCGAAGTTCTGCGGCTTGAACAGCGGCGTCCATTGCGTGCCCGTCAAGAACTCCCAAGGCGAGACCTCGGCAAAGAAACCCAACGATTCCCATACCAGCACAACCACGATGCCGGCGGTGGTCAGAATCGAGACGCCGCCACACGCGAACAGGACGCCGCGGACTCCACGCTCTTGCCATAGCCGCGCCCGCGAAAGCGCCAGCGTGTGCCCGCCCTGTCGCTCGAACGCCTTACCGGATACTGCGTCAGCCACCGCTTAGCCCTATCTGACCTTGAAGGTCCTGGTAATGATCGGCCGGAAACGGCACGTAGCCCACCTCCGAAGCCCGCTCATAGACATTCTCAAGGTAGTACCGCACAAAGGCGACAATCTCTTCCCGCTCCAGGCTGTTCTCATCGACGTAGACGAACAGCGGCCGCGTGAGCGGGCTATACTCGCCGCTCGCTATCGTCCCGGCATCCGGCTTCACGCACCCCGCGCCCGAGTCCACACCAACCAACTTGAGCATGTCGGAGCTCTCAACGAAGTACGCGTGACCGAAATAGCCCAGCGCACCTCGATCTCCGGAGACTCCATAAACCAGAACGTTGTCGTCCTCGCTGGCCGCGTAATCGGCGCGACTCGCATCCTCCTCGCCGACGATGACGCTTGTGAAATAGTCGAATGAACCCGAATCGATACCGGGGCCATACAGCGACAGTTCGAGATCCGGCCACTCCGGCCGTATCTCGTTCCACGAGTCGATCGTGCTGCCGGGTTCCCAGATCCGCCTCAGCTCCTCAACCGTCACGCAGTCGACGAAATCGTTGGCTGGGTTGACCATCACCGACAAGCCGTCAAGAGCGATGCGAAACTCGCTGGGCTCGACACCGTTCGCACGGCAACGTTCCAACTCGCTTGGCTTCATCGCACGCGAGGCATCGGCGATCTCCGCCTCGCCGGCACAGAACTTCTTGAACCCGCCGCCGGTCCCCGACACACCGACGGCTACACGGACCTCCGGGTGTATAGCCTGGAACTCCTCGACGATCGCTTCCGTGATCGGATAAACCGTGCTCGAGCCGTCAACATGGATCGATCCCTCCGGCGTGCGCCCCGCACCCGAGTCTCCTCCACCGCAACCCGCACCGGAGGCGCTCAGCACCGCGACAACGACGAACCGAAGGCTCTCTCCGAAGACCCGTTTTTTCAACATTCCAACGATCCTCTGACGTCTGGGTCAACCCCGGCATTTGAAAGTAGTCAGGCCGTAAGAAGGGCACGTAACCCTTACGTAACGATTGTGTAACGGCCTTAGCTGTCACACGTCCCGATTGGCCGCATCCCACGGCACGCCCCAAAGTCACCGATCCTGTCTGTGTGAGCCGGATTCTACGCCAGGACAAGCGCACCATCAACCAGTGGCCCGTTGGACGCGGCGCCGCGCTCCAGCCTGGAACCGTGTATTGATTGACCCTCGGGACCCGCCCGATCTAGTTTGTGGCTCCCGCCCTTTATCGCAGAGGTTGGAACCAATGTTTATGACACCACTTGCTATTCTCCTGTCCGTCGCCACCCCGATCGGCCAATCCGACCCGTCGCTCCGCGTATTGCGCGCTACGCCGCAGGGCTCGGTCGAGTGGGTCGACGAAGTCAGGATCACCTTCGATCGACCCGTGGCAGCCAGCCTCGGTCAAAGCGTGGACCCGCATGCCGTTGTCAGCATCGAGCCACCTGTGGAAGGGGCGCTCGAGTGGCGCGACCCCGTCACCATCCGCCTCACACCGGCAGCACCGCTCACGCCGGCGACCGAGTATCGCATCACCATTGCGAATACCTTCCGGGCCATGGATGGCGCTCGGTTGGCGGAACCGTTCGTCTTTTCCTTTCGAGTCTCCGGGCCGAGGGTACTCGCTGGCCTCCCCGTGGGAGAGCACAATCAACCGCCGACTCCTATCGCACGCTATATCAGGCCTGAGGAAGAGTTCGAGTTGCTGTTGACAGCACCACCGCCCGACGAATTGGTCGAGCTACTGGCGGCCACGGCACACCTGACCTTTGATCGCTCGTGCGGCCCAGCCCGAATCGAGCTGGGGCCGACCGATCTGCGGCGCGTTCAGCCCGAAGACGATCCCTGGCACTTCTCCCGCCACTCCCAGTACGGCCCCTACAGCCAACGCGCTGACCGGCTCAGGATCATGAAACTGACGCCCGTCACGGCCTTGCCGACCGATTGCCGCGGCACGCTGGTGGTCCCGTCGACCCTCGACCCCTCCATCGACGAGCTCTACACCTGGCAGTTCAAGACCTATGGGCGCTTCGCGCTGTCGACTGCGCATTGCGGCGGCCGGCGTTTCTGCCCAACCGGGCCTCTCATGCTCACCTTCACAACGCCGCTCCGAGGCTCGGAAGTGCTAGCCCATGTGAAGGTCGAGCCCCAAGTCACGTTCACAGTCCACGACACGACCGCCGAGAACGCGACCTGGGCGCTGGAGGCCGAGCTCCGTCCAAGAACGCGCTACGCCGTGGTCGTCGATCCAGCGATCACCGACATCTTCGGCCAGCCACTCGACGGCGAACGCGTCAGGGGGATGGCCACCACCGGCTACGCGAGCGCGGTCAGCTATCCGGGCGGCCTCTGGCTGATCGAGCGACAAGGCCCCCGCAGCCTCAAGGTCGAGCACGTGAACGTCGATACGATCGAAACGATCGTCGCACCGATACCCCGCGCGTACGAACCGAAGTTTCTACGACGCGGCTGGTGGAATTGGCGGGAACTCTGGGATTCCGTCGCTCCCGGTGCCGCCCGCCGCGCCTTCCCGGTCGAGGGCGAACTGGACCGGCGCTACATGACGGGGGTCCGGATGCCCATCCGAGACGCGAGTCGACCCGACAACCCGACGCTCCTCGCCGTCCGTTTCGACAGTCCGCAACTCGATACGACAAGCGCTGGCCGGAGATCCGGTATGCCGCTCAGCGTTGTCCAGGTGACCGACCTCGCGATCCACGCGCGGCTCGGCTTCGAGAGCGCCGCCGCGTGGGTGACCGGAGTCAACGACGGGCTGCCCAAGCCGGGTGTCCTCGTTACCCTCCACGACGGTGAGGGGCGTGTCCGCGCCAGCGGGCAGACCGACGCCAACGGACTGGTGGTGCTGGATGGATTCCAGATGGGCAGGCCTGGCCGTTACGATCAATTGGAGGGCTACTTCGCCGCAATCCAGGACGACGACCGGGCCTTGGTCGGCGTCGGAGGCTACGACCCCTACCTCTCCCCGTGGCGCTTCAACGTTCGCGCCGCTTGGGGCGATCAGCGTAAGCCGCGGGCCGCCGCCGTGTTCACCGAACGAGACATCTATCGACCGGGCGAGTCCGTCTACGCCAAGGCTATCGTGCGGCGGGGCCCCCTCGGCGAACTCGAGCCGGCGGCCGATGACTCGCTCCGCTGGCGTTTCCGCGACCGGGAAA
The DNA here is from genome assembly GCA_050117535.1 of Gemmatimonadales bacterium. GTDB lineage: Bacteria > Gemmatimonadota > Gemmatimonadetes > Palauibacterales > KS3-K002 > JASFMO01. The sequence continues at coordinate 12,530 of JASFMO010000004.1, forward strand.
ACGGCATCCTCCGCGACACAACGGTAGTGCTGACGTCCTTCGGTACGTCCGATGCGAAACTGCCCCTTCCCACAGAATTGCCCCTCGGCTGGTACCAAGTGCAGATCGAACTCAAGGAGTCGGGGCAGTGGAGCGCAGTGGGAGCCGCCCGCTACCGCGTCGCCGAGTACAGACCTCCGGAGTTCCTGGTCGAGGCCGTTGCCGATGTCGGCGACCGATTCGCTAACGACTCCGTCGACGTCAACGTCGAGGCTCGTTACCTCTTTGGCGCGGCGATGGGACGAGCCGCGGTTACATGGGTGGTCAGGGATCAGCCGATCTCCGCCTGGGCTCTCCAGATCCCCGATGTGGAAGGCTACTACCTCGGCACGTCAGGGCGCTGGTGGGAGGAACCCGACTACGATACCGCCGTGCGCACCGTCGCCAGCGGTTTGGACACGCTCGACGCCGCCGGCCACTTGACCCTGTCGGTCGCGGTGCCCGAGCCTCGCGGCGGCCGCCCATCGCGCACGACCGTCGAGGCGACCGTCACCGACATCAACCGGCAGAGCGTCGCCGCCGCCGCCGCGGTCACCGTTCACCCGGCGGCCTTCTACATAGGCGCCAAGCCCGCCGGAGAACGCTACTTCTGGCGTGCCGATGAAGAGCAGGAAATCGGCCTCATAGCGGTGCGGCCCGATGGCAGCCGCGTGGAGGGCGCTTCGATCGCCGGGACCGTGGTGCGCCGCGAGTGGCACCGTGTGCGCCGCGAGCGACGCGGTCGCATCGAGTACATCGGCGAGTGGGTCAGCGACACCGTTGCCACGTGCACGCAAGTCAGCGCGTCCGAACCTGTGCCCTGTCGCTTCACACCGCGCGGGGGGGGGTCCTATTTCGTCGACTTCACCGCGATGGACAACGAGGGCCGTCAGGCGGTCACCGGCTTCTACCGCTGGGTCGTCGGCGAGGATTGGGTCCCATGGTACGACGAAAACCAGTTGAAGATGGACATCATCGCCGACAAATCGCGCTACGACGTCGGCGACACCGCCACGGTCTTCATCGCCTCACCGTTCACCGACGTCGACGCATGGCTGACTGTCGAGCGCGAAGAGATCATCGAGCAGCGCAAGATCCGCATCACATCCGGATCCACGACCCTGCGCTTCCCGATAACCGAAGCTCACGCACCCAACGCATTCGTCTCGGTGCTGGTGGCACGGGGCCGGTCCGCGCCGCCTGGCCCGCCCGACGACCCCGGCCGGCCAACGATCCGCGTCGGCTACGCCGAGTTGCGTGTCACGCCCGAAGTGAAGCGTCTGACTGTGGACCTGCAGCCGCTCCAAGACGAGTACCGTCCCGGCGACACGGCACGCGTTGAGATCGACGTCCGCGATTCCGCCGGCCGCGGCCGCAGGTCTGAGGTAACGCTGTGGGCGGTCGATGAGGGGGTGTTGGCCTTGACCGGGTACACGACGCCCGATCCCATCGATCTGATCTACAGGCCGCGCGGTCTGGGGATGGTGCTGTCCAGCAACCTGGTAGCCGTGGCCGAGCAGGTCGCGGAGGAAAGGTCTGCCGCGAAAGGGGAACCGGGTGGCGGCGGCGGCATCGACGACTCGGGCATTCTCCGCTCACGCTTCCTGGCGACGCCGTTCTTCCTCGGATCCGTCATCACCGATGCGAATGGCAAGGCAGTGGCGTCGGCGAAACTCCCCGACAACCTCACCACTTTTCGCGTCATGGCCGTCGCCGTTACCGAAGGCGACCGATACGGAAGCGGCGAGTCGGAGCTTCTCGTGACACGCCCACTCCTGGCCCGTCCCGCTCTCCCACGCTTCCTGCGCGAGGGCGACGATTTCACGGCGGGTGTCGTGGTGAACCATCGACTGGGTGGCACGCCAACCGTACGCGTCGAGACGGAAGTCGAGAATGTCCGCGTCATCGGCGAAGACTCACGCTCGGTGACACTTGAGCCCGGACGCGGAACTGAAGCCCGCTTCCAGTACCTAGGTATGGCCGGCGCGGACAGCGCGACCTTCCGCTTCGGAGTCTCGAGCGGGGACGATGCCGATGCCGTGCAAAGGAAGATCGCCATCCGTCCCTCGCACCACCCCAGGGGACACACGGCCGCGGGAATACTCTGGGAGCAAACGGAACACGCCACGATTGTGCTGCCGGGCGACATCGACCCCGACCGATCGACATTCGAGATCAGCCTCGGCGGATCGCCGCTCGCCTTCATCCAGGGAGTACGTCGGCGGCTGCAGGTGTATCCCTACGACTGCTCGGAGCAGGTCGCCAGCGCCGCACTGCCGATCATCGCTCTCTACCGGGCTCAGCAGACCGTCGACCGGCCGTTGCTCGATGGTGACCCGCTCGCCCAGATCGAGCAGGCCGTCGCCATCTTAAGCCGGCGCCAGCGCGTGGACGGCGCCATCGGCTTCTGGACCTCCGACGACTGGACAAGCCCATGGCTCAGCGCCCACGTCGGCCAGGTGCTCCTCGAGGCCCGTGCGGCCGGCGTGGCGGTCCGGGATACGGTACTTGACCGACTCGCCGCCTTCCTCGAGGCCAGTCTGCGCGGCGACCGCCAACCTCGCTCGCCCCTCATCGGATGGTACCGGGCCAGCTCATCGCTCTACCTCTCGGACCAGGTCGCCGCCGTCGACTTCCTCGGCCAGCTCGGCCGGCCATCGATCCCGGCCGAGAACCGCCTCCTGGGCCGCGTCGCCCAGATGCGCTGGGAGGACCGCGTCCGACTCGCGGAAGTCGTGAGCCGTCGTGACTCGGAGACGGCCCGGCGCCTCCTCGCATCGGCTTGGGCCGTCGTGCAGGTCGAGGGCCGTCGTGCCTCGCTGCCCGACTCGATCGTCGACGAGCGATACTTCTACTTTCGCTCCAGCGCGCGGGCCGCAGCGCGGCTGTTCACCGCCACACTGGCTGTCGAGCCGTCCAACGCGCTGATCAGTCCACTGCTGGCCACGCTGGTCTCTCATGGCAGAACGGAAGAACGACGGTACTGGACGACTCAAGACTATGGGGCCGTGGTGCTGGCGCTCCTGCGCTACGAAGAGAGGCTTGCCGAGTCGGCGGACCGTGCGGCTCGCGTCGCCAGTGGCGCTCGGTTGCTGGCTGACCTGCCTGCCGGGCGCGTCGAGCCGGCCCAGACCACGACACCGCTCACAGGCTTGGTCTCCGATCGCGATGACGGCTCTAAGGCGCTTCGCGTTTCCGTGGCCACCTCGGAACCCGGTCGGCCAATCTACTACCACTTCACGGTCCGCGAGGTCCCGCTCGAACCACCCGTCAGGCCTGGCGACGCCGGCATCCAGGTGGAACGCTGGTACGAACTCTACGACCGTCCCGGCGAGCCGATCATGGAAGCCTCAGAAGGCGATCTCGTCCGCGTTCACCTCCGCATAACCGTGCCGAACGAGCGGCACTTCTTCGTACTCGATGATCCACTGCCCGCGGGGCTCGAAGCGGTCGACATCAGCCTGCGGACCGAGGGACATCTCGAGGGCGCCGACCTGTACGAGCGTGAGGCGGAGCCCGAGGACCCGTGGTGGTTCGGCAGTTGGTACTACGGCTACTGGTCCCCCTTCGATCACCGAGAATTGCGAGACGATCGCGTCATCTATGCGGCAACGGTCCTCTGGCCCGGGACCTACCAGGCCAGCTACGTGGCCCGGGCCACGACCTCCGGAACCTTTGCCCGACCGCCGGCGCACGCCGAGGAGATGTACAACCCCGCGGTGAACGGCCGCAGCGACGGTGGTTCCTTCGCTGTGGGCGCGAACGGCCGATAGACGGCCATGGGCTCCACAACGCCGCCCGTCAGAACGAATCGACTCCGGCCACGGTTGGCCGGACGGTCCGCCAAGATTTTGGCGACCGCAGCGGCTGGCTTGCTCGGCCTGATCCTGATCGTTGCCGTCTGGATTGCACGGCCGCTTCCCGAGGGCCTGGCTGACCCGGGCCAAGTGCCAAGCCTGGTCATACAAGACCGCAACGGGCTCACGCTTCGGGCCACCCGATCGGGCGATGGAAGCCTCGGCGGCTGGATCTGGCTGGCTGACATCGACCCGGACATCATCCGCGCCTTCATCGCCGTGGAGGACGAGCGATTTTATGAGCATGGCGGCGTCGACATTCGCGCCGTCGTGCGGGCGGCTCGAGACAACCTGAGCGCCGGCGCCGTCGTATCCGGTGCTTCCACAATCACGATGCAAACCGCCCGCCTGCTGCGCACCATCCCACGCTCATGGTCCGGCAAAGTGCGACAGATGCTCTGGGCGCGGCGGCTCGAAACGCATCTCGATAAGCAGTCGATACTCGAGCTCTATCTCAATCTCCTTCCTCTCGGACAGGGGACCGTAGGCGTATCTGCCGCGGCGTCTCTGTATTTCGATGCCTCGGCGGTCGATGTGAGCCTCGGTCAGGCAGCGCTGCTTGCGGCCTTGGCCCACGCTCCATCTCGCGACAATCCTCTGGTCGCACCGGAACGTGCCGCCGCGCGCCGGGGCCGAGTGCTCGAACGACTCGGCAAGCTGGGCTACGCCGACGGCGACGCCATCTCGCGAGCCCAGCACGAGCCACTCCTCGCCCACCCACGCCGCGCTCTCTTCCTAGCGCCTCATTTCACCACACGGATCCTCCAGCGGGCGGAGTTAGCAGGTGTAGTTTTGGATGGCGTGTGGCGCGCCTCGCTCGACCTCGACCTCCAAACCGCACTCGAGGCCGAGGTTCGTCATACCGTCGATGTGCTGACCGACCAACGCGTGGAACATGCGGCCGCGGTCGTCTTGGAGAATCGCTCCGGGCACGTCCTCGCCTGGGTCGGCTCTCCAGACTTCTGGGCACAGGAAGGCGGCCAAGTCGACATGGTCGTCTCCCGCCGTCAGCCGGGATCAGCGCTCAAGCCGTTCCTGTACGGGCTCGCGTTCGACCGGGGCTACACGGCGGCCTCCGTGCTCCCGGACATCCCGCGCACCTACGACACACAGGTTGGCGCCTACACTCCTCGGAATTACGACCGCCGTTTCCGCGGGCCCGTGCGTGTGCGAGAGGCGCTCGCCAGCTCGTACAATATCCCTGCCGTCGAACTGGCCGATCGTCTTGGCGCCGGCGCTTTGCTCAGTACGCTGCATCACGCGGGCTTCGCCTCCCTGGACGGCAGCGCCGACCACTACGGGATCGGTCTGGCGCTGGGGAACGGCGAGGTCACGCTGATTGAACTGGCCAACGCCTATCGCGCCCTGGTCGCGGGAGGCAAGTGGAAGCCGTATCGCTGGCTGGTCAGCGGGCCGAGCCTCGACAACGATGGGTCGGCGGAACGGCGCATTTTCTCGGAAGCGGCGGCGTACTTGGTGCTCGATATACTCGACGACCCCGTCGCTCGCACGCCCGGCTTCGGAATCGACACTCCCTTCGATTTCACCTTCCCCGTAGCCGCCAAGACCGGAACCAGCCGTCGCTTCACCGACAACTGGGCCGTCGGCGCCACCGGCGGCTTCACCGTCGCCGTCTGGGTCGGCAACTTCAGCGGACGGCCCATGGCCGGCGTCAGTGGCATCTCCGGAGCCGGCCCGCTCCTGCACCGGGCCGTTCTGGCGACCGCGCGTCGCATCGCGCCAGGCCTGCTCCCCGAGCCTGAATCCGCCGGAGTCATACCCATGGACGTCTGCCGGCTCTCCGGCTTAGCGGCGACGCCGGAATGTCCCAGCCTGGTCGAGTGGTTTGTCCCCGGCACCGAGCCGAGCGGCGAATGCGACTGGCACCAGCATGGCCGCGTCGTCTTGCCGCCCGAGTATGCTGAATGGGCGGCCAAGAACGGGGGCCACGAAACACGGTTGGCCACAACCAGGATATCTCACTCCGGCGCTCCCGTTGGGCCGAGTTTTCGCATCGTCGCGCCGCAAGAAGGCGACCGTTACACGCGGCCACCTAACACCGACCCGCGTTACGCGACCATCTCGCTGCGCGCCGTTGGTGCCGCGGATATCCAGCGGGTACGCTGGTGGGTCGACGGCATCGAGATCGCAACTCCCCGCTGGCAGCTGCAGCCGGGTTTGCATACGATTCGGGCTGAAGCCGCCAGCGGCGATTGGGACGAAGTGACGATTCTGGTTGAGCGGTGAAACTGCGAGGTGTTCGATGAAGAAAGTTCTAGGCGTCTTGTTGCCTTTCGCGCTCGCATCCTTCAGCCAACCTCTATCAGCGCAGGAAACGATGAAGATTTACATCTCGGTCGACATGGAAGGCGTGGTCGGCGTCGTCACGGGCGAACATCTCGGGCCGGATGGCTTCGAGTACCAAAAGGCTCGCGAGTGGATGACCGCCGAAGTCAACGCCGCCATCGAGGGTGCCCGTGCCGCCGGTGCCACCGAGATTGTCATCAGCGACTCTCATGGCAACGGACAGAACCTTCTGGTCGACAAACTACCGACGGACGTGATGCTGGTCCGCTCGTGGCCGCGCCCCCTGATGATGATGGAAGGAATCGATGAGAGCTTCGACGCGGCCATTTTCATTGGCTACCACGCGAGCACGACCAACAGCGAGGGCGTGCGCGCTCATACGATGTCGAGCGGGCGGCTCGCCGACATCCAATTGAACGGCGTATCGATGCCCGAAGCTGGGATCAACGCGGCCATCGCCGGTCACTTCGGCGTTCCCGTCATCATGATATCCGGAGACGACGCAATATTCGAGGAGGTTCGGGGCCTGCTCGGGGACATCGAGGGCGCGGTGGTGAAGGAGGCGATCAGCTTCCACTCGGCGAAGACGATAATGCCCGAGGCTGCATACAAGCTCATCCGGCAGAAGGTCCAAACCGCTATCGAGCGCATCGACGAATTCGAGCCCTACGAGCTGTCAGCCCCCATCACGCTCGATGTGCGCTTCAAGAACTACCGGCCCTCGGAGGTGCTGGCATACCTGCCAATCGTCGAGCGGATCGATTCGCACAGCATCCGTTTCGTCGGCAAAGACATGATCGAGGTCTCGAAGTTCCTGGAATTCCTGCTTAGCTACGACGGATCGCTGGAACCGTGATTGAATCCTCGGTTGCTACCTTTCTGAGCCTGCCGCATCTTCTTGCTTGGTATGCACAGTGCGGACGGGCGACGCTCGACCACTGCGTCGACGGAGGAGTCTTGTGAGGCACGCCAGGCAACTTCTTTCTGAGGTCCACAGGCGCTTCCTATGGCAAGCGTTCGCCATATACATAGTCGTCGCCTTTATTGCCTACCACGTCAGCGGTCACATCGCCACATCGCGCAATCTGCCGGGATGGTTTGTCGATGTCTCATTGGTGCTCTTGATCATCGGCTTACCGATCGTGCTGATAACCGCGGCTGTCCAGGAAGGAATCCCGTCGCCGGGGCGATCCGACCCGTCGCTCGGCATAGACCTGGATTCGGCCTCGGATCGCTTTCGCCCGATGGCCGCGCCGCCGCGAGCCGGACTCGCCCGGCTCTTCACTTGGCGTAATGCGATCATGGGCGGCGTCGCCGCTTTCACTTTGTGGGCCATCGTTGCGGCGGCGTGGCTGATCCTCGCCGAACAGCTCGTGCGCGATCTGCGCCGACCCGATGGGGCTGGGGCAGCCGTCGAGGGACAACAGTGAGGCGCGCATACCGTACTTGTGCGTCCCCGACCTGACCACCAATTTCTCCGCCAATCGTTTTCTGGAGAGGCTTTGTTAATTCAACTGTGCCTATGCTAGCCCGCGTCGTATCTTTTGTCCTGCTCATTGCCGTCGCTCAGTCCACCGACTTGCCACTAACCATCGAGCGATACCATGGACTGAGCACCCTTTCTGACGTCGCGGTCTCCCCCGACGGTGCCCGCGTCGCCTTCACCGCATGGTGGGCCGATACCGAGGCGAATGAGTACCGGCCCAGACTCTACATATGGTCGGAACTCGGGACGCGGGCGGTCGCTTCCGACCTCGCGAGCGTTGACGCGCCACGCTGGTCCGCCGACGGCACCCGTTTGGCCTTTCTGGCAGGGGGTCCCCAGACCGTGGCAGATCCGGAACGAGTCCGGATCTGGACGACTCAGCCGTCCTCGGGCGACCCACCCATGCCGCTGGGAGACATCCAGGGTGACGTGGTTGAGTACGCCTGGGCAACGGACAACTCGATCTACGCCCTGATAGAGAGCGATTCCGGAGGCCGCGAGTTCTGGAAGATCAATGCGGAGAATGACTCCACGGAGTACATCTGGGGCGGTGGCTCGGGAATCCGTGATATCGCCCTCAGTCCCGACGGCCAGACGATAGTCTTCAGCAGTAGCGGCGCGGCGACAGACCCGGGCTATTCGTCCTACGACCTGACGCTCCTCGACCTCGGCTCGAAACGGACACGCGAACTCACGAACCGACCCGGTTCAGAGACGGGAGCCGCATGGTCGCCCGACGGAAGCACCATCGTGTTTCGCGCCCCACAAACACCGGCCCGTCTCGGCTCGCAGTCGGATCTGTTTGCGGTGGATGTCGCGCGCCGCCGCCTCCGCAATCTTACGGAATCTTTCGACCGAAGCGTACTGGCTCACCGTTGGCCTGCCGGCGGTGACCTGCTGTTCACCGCGGCCATGGGCACGGAGTCGCATGTGTTCGCGCTGCGCGCAGGCGGCCCGGTAGAGCTGATCAGCGGAGAACATTCTAGCGTCAGCGATTTCGATGCGACGAGCTCCGGGACGATGATCTACGCCGTGCGCGAGTCCGGAACGGAGGCGGCCGAGTTGTGGCGGGTGAGCCGTTCGGGCGCCGAGAAGCTCACTCGCCTAAACGACGTCGCACACCGCTGGAGGCTAGCAGCTCAGGAGATCATCGACTGGCGGGCCCCCGACGGATTGAATCTGGAAGGTCTGCTGATCTACCCGGCCGCCTATGAGGCTGGTCAACGTTACCCGCTACTCGTAGACGCCGACGGCGGACCGCTGAACCGCGTTCTCAATGTCTTGAACCAGCCGTCTGCGTATCAGCTATTCGCAGCCCAGGGCTACGCGGTGTTGGCCGTCAATTACCGCGGGAGCGAGGGATACGGCGCGGAGTTCGGATCTGCCCGCCGAACCAGCCTGGCTGGTGGGGATCTCGTGGACCTGACATCGGGCGTCGACCACGTCATCGATCTGGGAATCGCCGACCCCGACCGTATCGCCATTCTCGGTGGCGCCCGCGGCCCCTACGGCGCACACCTGGCCACGTGGTGCGTCACCCGGACCGACCGGTTCAAGGCCGCGATCGCCATCTACGACACCCCCGTGGACTTCTTCGCCCCCGGCCCAAGCGCCGAGTCCATGCGGGAAGTCTTGGCTCGCGAGTATCTCGATATCGTTGAAGCCGAGCGGCAACCTCTTGACTCCATCTCGAACATGCGGACGCCGCTCCTCCTTTTCGAGGGTGAGGCCGGCCCTCTGATTTCTCGACCGCAACAGCTCTACAACGCGCTCACCGAGCTGAGGCGAACCGTAGAGCGTGCCAGCCTCCCAGGCGAGCGTTGGACACCCGGAGACCGAACCGAGGTTTTCTTCCGGCAACTGCGCTGGCTCGATAAGTACCTGAAATTCGACGGCGCGGATCTTTTCGACTTCTACCTCGTCGGCGAGTGGGTACCCGGACCGGGCGGGTGGCGATTGCGTGTCGACAACGCGGCGCCGCGCACCGACTACTCAGGCATACGACCGGCGGTGGGTCACTATCTCGAGGTCGCCTTGACACTCGAACCCAGCGAAGCGGCCCTCCGCGAAGCGACCCTACAGGATTTCGAGTTGGACCCCGGCATCGCCATCGCACTGATCGGACCCGATAGCACGGCACGTCCGTTCGCCGGTACCGTTACGCAGTTGTTCGAGCGTGAGACCCTGGTCATGGGCCTACCGAGCCCAATCCGAGTCATGGCGACCGGCCCAGCCGGTGCGCCAACGGCCCTCGCGACCCGGCTCGCGTTCGAGGTGCCCGAAGCCGCCGGGGAGTACCGACTGCGCGTGACCGGCTTTGTGCCCATTAGGATCTGGGTCGCCGGTGGCGACTAAAGACAGGGAGGGAAGATTTTGAACAAGCGCCGTATCAACCTGATCATCGGCGGTCTGATCCTCGTCGCAGCGCTGGCTGCGACGGGCCACTTCCCACAACACGGCGACCACTATGGCTTCTGGTCGGTGCTGCCACCGGCCGTCGCGATCATTCTGGCCTTCGCCACGCGAGAGGTGGTCAGCTCTCTGTTCATCGGAATTGCTCTGGGCGGGGTGATCAGCGGCAAGCTGAACATTATCCAGGAATATTTGATTCCGTCGATCGGTAGCGAAGCGTACGCATTGATCCTGCTCGTGTACCTCTGGGCGTTGGGTGGCCTCATCGGCCTCTGGACCCGTACCGGGGGAGCCGAACGGTTCGCTGAGTGGGCCGGCGCGAAGATCGTGGTCGGGCCACGCACGGCCAAGTTCTTCGCCTGGTTCATGGGCATCGTCTTCCACCAGGGTGGCACAATCAGCACCGTGCTGACCGGCACCACCGTACGACCGGTGTGCGACGAGCACGGCGTTTCACACGAAGAGCTATCCTATATCGTCGACTCGACGGCGTCCCCCGCGGCGACCCTCATCCCGTTCAACGTCTGGCCCATCTATGTCGGCGGGCTCGTCGTCGGTACGGTGCCGTTCTTGTCGACTATGCCGGAAGCGACTGGCTACTTCTTCAAGGCACTCCCGTTCAACTTCTACGCCTGGTTCGCCATCCTGTTCACCTTTCTGTTCTCGATCGAGCGGATGCCCTTTATGCCGGGGAAGCTTTGGGGCAACGTGCCACTGGTCGTCGGGCGCAAGATGACGCGCGCCATCACGCGCGCTCGCACTACCGGCGAGCTTAACAGGCCGGGGTCGCAGCCCCTAACCTCCGATGAACTGACGGTCGTGCGCGTTGACGAAAGCTACCGCAGCGGCTTGATCGACTTCTTCGGCCCGATGGGGACCCTGCTGGGTGTGGCGATCATTCCGTACCTTTACACCTTCTTCATCTTGGGCTCCGAGGACCCCACACTCCTGATCGCCGAAGCCTTCTTGCTCGCCGTGCTCGTCGGCCTCGCCATCGCGCTCATCAAGGGGATGCCGCTCAAGACGGCGATCGGTGCGATCATTGATGGCTGCAAGGGCGTGACCATCGGCGCCATTGTCCTGGCACTCGCCGTCACACTGAAGAGCGTCGCCGACTCGGTCGGTACCGCCGACTACGTCATCGACGTGACATCAGGATTCCTCACGCCGGTCATCGTGCCAGCACTGTTCTTACTACTTTGCATGGTGATCGCGTTCTCGACCGGAACTTCTTGGGGCACGTACGCCGTGGTATTCCCGGTCGCGATGCCGCTCGCCTACTCCGTCAGCCAGGATCCGTTCTTCCTCACGCTGTGTTTCGGGGCGGTCACAGGAGGCAGTGTATTCGGTGACCAGTGCTCGCCGATCTCAGACACCACGATCCTGTCGTCTTTGGCCACCGGCTCCGATTTGATGGACCACGTGTACACTCAGATTCCGCTGGCGCTTACCGCGGCGGGGCTTGGCGCGGTCCTCTACACCTTGTTAGCGGCTTTGGCGCTGTAGATATCTGGAAGGCGATGATTCGCCTTCCAGAATCCTGCGCCTGCGCTCGACTTCGCTCTCTCCGGCGGCCTCGTCCGCACCGAGCCAGTACTCGTAGCGCGTTCGCGTGCTCACCGCAACTTCACGCCTGGCCTCCCTTCCCTGTCGCTCGTAGATGACGGTGACCGGAGCCCCGACCGAGTCGCCGTAAGCGCGCCTGAAGGCCTCGCCCCAGTCTTGCTCGTCCACTTCAACCGAGCCGACCCACTTCAGGTGATCCCGGACCCGCAAGCCGGCCTGCGCCGCTGCGCTACCCGTGACAACCTCCCGCACGATCATGCGCCCGTCTCTGTCCGGGCCCACTCGGACTCCGAAGTACGGCTCGACGATCGTATCGACCCGAAAATCCAGCCCCGCCGCCGCGAGCACATCTCGATACGGAAGCGGGTCACGGCCGTCGATGTAGTCTCGATAGAAACTCCGGGCAGCGTCCTCGCCGATGAACCCGCTCAGGTACGTCAAGAACGCTTCGGTGTCGAAGCCACGATTCTGCAGGTAGTACTCGTCGTATAACGCCCTCATGATATCGTCGAGACTGTGCCTCTCCTGCGTAGCCGCGCGAATCTCGATGTCCAGGAGCAGCCCGAGCACGGCACCCTTGTCGTAGTACATATAGCGGTCGCCGAATCGCGGCTCGATCCATGTGTCTACGCTCGCATCCTCCACAGCCTGACCCGCCGACTGACCCTCCACCGAGATGATCCAGTTCCGAACCGCTTGCAGAAACTCGTTTTCCCCCCACAGGCCGGCCCGCGTAAGGATGATGTGCGCGTAGTAGTCGGTGATGCCCTCGGCAATCCAGAGTAGCGGCGTGGACTGCTGGCGATCGTATTCGTAGGGCCAAAGGTCTACCGGGCGAATTCGTTTCACATTCCACGCGTGGTAGTACTCGTGAGACAGTAGTCGATAGAAAAACTGACGGAACGTGAACTTGGGGTGCTCGAACGCAGCAGACGGCAATATGTCGAGGTGCGAGTCCGAGTGTTCGAGACCACCGGCGAAGGTGAGCGCGCTCTCCTCCAAGTAGACGAACGTCGTATACCGATCGTACGGCGGCTCGCCGAACAACTCGTGTGTGCTTCGCGCGATCCTGGCCATCGCCTCGAGAGCCAGCTCCCGGGCCCCGCCGGGTTCATCCTCGAAGTATCGCGCCGGGTAGACCGCCATACGTATCCAGCGCTCGTCGACTCTGACGCTATCGATGGCGAAGTGCCCCAGGAAGGTTGGATTATCTACGAGCTCGTGGTAATCCTCAGCCAAGAAGACGCCGGGCTCGTCCCCATCCGCCAACTCGGTTGCCACACGCCAGCCCTCTGGAAGCTCGAAACTGACCCGTGCCGGGTACTCGTAGTGGCCATCCGGATATACGAACAGGTTGGTGCCATTGAAGTAGCCG
>JASFMO010000005.1:0-23987 GCA_050117535.1 Gemmatimonadales bacterium
GCGGCCCGGCTGCCCCGACAGCTGGTCCGTATTTGGGATGCGATCACGACCGGGGGCGTGATCGACGAGCTCCTCGTATTTCTTCTCGCGGCACTCGCGCTTTACGCCCTGTCCCGCCTAACGCGACGCGGCATTGAGTCCCACATCGAGGACATCAACAAGCGCCACCAGCTGCGCAAGTTCGTCACCTACATCTTTTGGATCACGCTGATCACCGTCGCCGTCACCCTGTTCGCGGAACGGCTGGCGCTGGCGGATATCGGCACGATCCTCGGCCTGATCGCCGCGGCGGTCACGATCGCGCTGGCCGACGTCGTCCGCAGCCTGGCGGGATGGATCTACGTCAACTCGCGTCGCGGAATCGAGATCGGCAGCCGGGTCGAGGTCGACGGCGTGATCGGCGATGTCATCGACATCGGGATGCTGAAGACGACGTTGCTCGAGGTCGGTGAGCCGCTGGTTCACGCCCTCCAGTCGACCGGGCGGATCGTCACGGTGCCCAACAGCGTCTTCCTGAACCGGAACGTCATTGCGTCGGCTACCGTCAACCCGCTGGTGTGGCAGGAGATCCAGATCCTGGTCACCTTCGAGAGCGACTGGAAGCGGGCCCGCGAGATCATGCGGGAGGTGGCCAAAGAGCTGTACGACGAGATCGTCCCCGACCTGAAGGCGGCGTTCGCCAAGCTCGAGCGCGAATTCGCCTTCCGTCTCGGTTCGACGGCGCCGATCGTCTACACCGAGATCGCCGATTCCGGCGTCCTGCTGACGCTGCGCAACCTGACGCCTGTGCGGCGCCGCCGCTCGATGACGGACCGCATCTCGAGCGAGATCCTCGACCGGTTCGCCGAGGAGCCGAGCATCGAGTTCGCCTACCCCACCTATCGCATTTACCGGCTCGGCGAGGAGTCGGCGAGCGAGGCGCCCGCGGGTCCGCGCCCGGCTGCGGCCGAGCGCCACGACGCTGGCCCATCACCCGGCCACTGAGGGCTCGCCGTGTAGCGCCGAGCCTGCGCGACAGTCCAACGTCAGCCAACGGCACTCCTATAGAAAACGGCCGGCCGCCAGTCGTATTGACCGACGGCCGGCTCGGGGGTCTGGCTCTAACCGGCGCGACGCCTCAGGGCGTCGCCGGGATCAACACCCCCGGATCAAGGCGGGTAGCAAAGCCTATACCGCCTCGAGGCAGTCGCTTGCCCATGCCGGTTGGCCAGATAATTCAACGGACACTGGACCACCTCCTTTCGTTTGAGTTCATGCCAAGGGCACCAGATCAGTGCGGTTGCGCAGCCGCGCCACGCAACATTTCAGCCAAGCTAGGTGTAGACCTGAGCCGAGGCAAGTTTTTCCAAGCCGATAATGTGGGCCTGGTGTCAGGCTGCCGCGGCGCCGTGCCGCGAGTCCGTCGCGATCGTGTCTTGACGGCGCCATTCTTCGCCCGATATAGTGACCGCCAACTGTATTGCACTGATCACTCTTTCCTGCATGCGGAGGAGCCATGGCTGAGGCGAACATTCCAGACAATCTCCTGTATACCGAGGAGCACGAGTACGTCCTGCGTGAGGGCGAGGATCAGATCGTGGTCGGGATCACCGACTACGCCCAGGGGGAGTTGAGCGATATCGTCTTCGTCGAGTTGCCCGATATCGGCAGCTCGTACGCCAAGACGGAAGCTTTCGGCACCATCGAAGCGGTGAAAGCCGTCTCGGAACTCTACACCCCGGTCGGCGGCGAAGTCATGGCGGTGAACGAGGCCCTGCAGGACGACCCTGCCGTCGTCAATCGCGATCCGTACGGCGAAGGGTGGATGGTCAGGTTGAGAATCAACAACACCGCCGAATTGGATGATCTGCTCAGCCCCGAGGCGTATCGTGCTCTGATCGCGGAGAGTTGACCCGCGACGAAGCGACTAGCCGTCGAGGCATCACTATTAGACAGCGATAGAACCATGAGTTTCGTTCCACACTCGCAGGCGGAGCGCGAGGAGATGCTCCGCATCGTCGGAGCCTCGTCCGAGGACGAGCTGCTGTCCGACGTACCGGAATCTCTGCGCCTCGCGCGACCTCTGGACCTGCCGCCGGCACTGTCCGAATGGGAAGCCGTTCGAACGCTTCAGCAGTTAGCCGACACAAGCCGCAGCCTGGTCTGCTTCGCGGGCGCTGGCTACTACGACCATCACGTACCCGCGGCCGTCGACCACATCATTCGTCGCAGCGAGTTCTACACCGCCTACACGCCCTATCAGGCCGAAGTGAGCCAGGGCACGCTGCAGTCGATCTACGAGTTCCAGAGCATGATCTGCGAGCTCACGGGGCTCGACGTGGCCAACGCCTCGATGTACGACGGCGCCTCGGCCATGGCGGAGGCCGCTCTGATGGCGCGATCGATCCAACGCAAGCGCGACAAGATCGTCCTTTCCGCCACCGTGAACCCCCATTACCGCCAGGTACTCGACACCTACAACCTGGGACTGGCGATGCCGGTCGAGGTGGCGCCCAGAACCTCGGGTGGCGTGACAGACGTAGACGCGCTGAAGCGTGTCGTGGATGACCAGACGGCAGCGGTGATCGTCCAGAATCCGAACTTCTTCGGGGCCATCGAAGATATGGCGGCCGCGGCCGCCGTGGCGCACGAGGCCGGCGCGCTGTTGGTCGCCGTCGTCGACCCGATCTCGCTGGCTGTACTGAAGAGCCCGGGTGAATGCGGGGCCGATATCGCCGTGGCCGAAGGCCAACCGCTTGGCATACCGCTAAGCTTCGGCGGGCCGGTGCTGGGTCTGTTTGCCGCGCGTCAGAAGTACATACGCAACATGCCGGGGCGCATAGTCGGGATGACCGAGGATGTGGATGGCCGGCGCGGTTTCGTTCTGACCCTCCAAACGCGCGAGCAGCACATCCGACGCGAAAAGGCGACGAGCAACATTTGCACGAATCAGGGACTGTGCGCGCTGGCGGCCACGGTCTACCTGTCCACGGTCGGCAAAGCCGGCTTGCAACAAGTGGCCGAGTCGTCTGCACAACTCGCACACTACACCTACGATCGCATCCTCGCGGAGACGAACCTCCAGCCCCTATTCCCGGAGACTCCGTTCTTCCGTGAGTTCGCGCTCAAGACGCCCGGGCCAGCGCGCGAAGTTATCGAGCGCGGGGCAGAGGAAGGGTTGCTGGCCGGGGTGGCGCTGTCGCGCTTCCCACACGTGGATGTCGAGGACGGCCTGTTGATCGCCTTCACCGAGAAACGTTCGCAAGAGGATGTAGAGTTGCTCTTGGAAGTACTGAAGGAGGCATGAGATGTCGAAGCTCACGTTTCATGGTCATTCCTGTTTCACGCTCGAAACGAACGATGGAACGATCCTGCTGATCGACCCGTTTCTCACCGGTAACCCGCTCGCCGACATCGGACCAGACGACGTCGTGAAGGCGGACTACGTCCTGTTCACGCATGGGCACGGCGACCACATCGGAGATGGGTTCGAGATCGCCAGGCGAACCGGCGCGACCGTGATTTCGACTTTCGAGATCGTCGCGTTCGCCCAGCAGGAGAAGGGAATCGAGAAGGCCCATCCGCTGCACATCGGTGGCGGCTACAACTTCCCCGTGGGCTACATCAAGATGACCCCGGCGCTACATGGCGGCGCTGTCGAGGGCGATGAGTCTGGCCGATTCACGACGGTGCCCGGTGGATTCCTCATCAACGTGGACGGCAAGACCGTCTACCATGCCGGAGATACCGCCCTCCTGACCGACATGCAGCTCCTCAAAGGTCAGGTCGACGTGGCTTGTCTGCCCATCGGTGACAACTTCACCATGGGCCCGACCGATGCCGTACGAGCGGTCGAGATGATCGAGCCCAAGGCGGTCATCCCCATGCACTACAACACGTTCGATGTCATCGAACAGGACCCGAATACCTTTGCCGGAAGTGTGGGCTCCCGCTCGCAAGTCGTGATTCTCGAGCCGGGGCAGAGCTACGAATTCTGATCGTCGACTCGACGATTTCAAACGATGCGAAAATGAAAGACAACAACCCATTACAGCGCCCGACGCCGTTGATTTTCGAGCACTCCAAGCCCGGCCGTCGCGGCACGACCGTTCCGAATACAACTGTCTCGACTCGACCGCTGGCCGAGTTGCTGCCGCCGTCGGCGCTGCGCAGTGCCCCGCCGGCCCTGCCGGAGGTTCCCGAGCACCAGGTGGTCCGACACTTCACGGCGCTGTCCCTGAAGAACCACCACGTGGACAAGGCGTTCTATCCTCTCGGATCCTGCACCATGAAGTACAACCCGAAGGTGAACGAATTGACCGCGCGGCTTCCCGGACTGGTCGACCTGCACCCGTTCCAGCCGACCTCCGCCGTACAGGGCGCGCTGCGACTGATGTGGGAGCTGGGCGAAATGCTCAAGGAGATCGCGGGGTTGGACGCGATCACCCTGCAGCCCGCGGCGGGCGCGCAAGGCGAGTTCGTCGGCGCCTTGCTGTTTCGCGCCTATCACACGGCGAAAGGCAATCCGCGCAAGAAGATCATCATCCCGGACAGCGCCCATGGCACCAACCCGGCGACCGTCAGGATGGCGGGCTACGAGACCGTCCAACTGAAGTCGAACGCTGAAGGCCGCATGGATCCCGCCGCGCTCGAAGCGGCGCTGGACGAGGACGTCGCCGGCGTGATGCTCACGAACCCCAACACGCTGGGCAAGTTCGAGTCCGAGATCGAGACGATCGCGAAACTCGTGCACGACGCCGGCGGTCTGCTCTACATGGATGGAGCGAACCTCAACGCGCTGATGGGCATAACGCGGCCCGGCGACCTTGGCTACGACATCGTCCACATCAATCTGCACAAGACATTCTCTACGCCGCACGGCGGCGGGGGACCCGGAGCGGGACCGGTGGCCGTCAAGGAGCATCTCGCTCCGTACCTGCCGATCCCGATCCTCGAGCGCGACGCCGATGGCCGGTACTCCCTCGACTGGGAACGACCCGACAGCATCGGAAAGGTGCATGGGTTCTGGGGCAATTTCGGGGTACTCGTTCGCGCCTACACCTATATCCGCATGCTGGGAGCCACCGGCGTCGAAGCGACGGCACGCACCGCCATCCTCAACAACGCCTACGTCTCGGCCCGCCTCAGCGGGACCTACGATCTGCCCTACGGGCGCGGCATGCACGAGTCGGTCTTCTCCGGCGTCTCGCTGAAGGAGTACGGCGTGCGCACCCTGGATGTCGCCAAACGGCTGCTCGACTTCGGGATTCATGCGCCCACCGTCTATTTCCCGCTCATCGTCGCCGAGGCGATCATGGCGGAGCCTACCGAGACGGAGACCAAGGAGGAGCTGGACCGCTTCTGCGACGCCATGCTCCAGATCGCTGAGGAGGCGGCCGAGGATCCCGAGTTCGTCAAGAACGCGCCCTACACGACGCCGGTCAGGCGACTCGATGAGGCCGGCGCGAGCCGCCAGCCGAACGTGCGATACACGCAAGAAGGTTGACGAGTATCGGGTACCGGGCGCGCGGACTCGATTCCGGGACGGGCTTCGGCTCGCAGGAACCGCCTCGGTCGCTCCACGCGTCCGTGGTTCTACGGACTCCGGCGCTCGAACCTGTCGTTGCGCGACGGTGAGCATGGGCGGAACACCTCCAGTCAAGGCCGATCGATCTCCGCCGGCGGTGCCGGGACCCCCGCCGGTTCAGCCGAACGTGTGGCGCCTATTGGAAAGCCCCGCCAATACCGGCGCGCGCAACATGGCCGCCGACATGGCGCTGACCGAGTCGGTGCGGGACGGGGGCTCGCCCGCGCTGCGCTTCTATCGCTGGTGGCCCGCCTGCATCTCGTTCGGGCGCAATCAGCCGGCCCGCGGCTACTACGACACCGCCGAGGCGGAGCGGCGCGGCATCGAATTCGTGCGGCGCCCCACGGGGGGACGGGCCGTCTACCACCACCACGAGATCACGTACTCGGTCGTCGTCAGAGACCGACAGTTCGGCGGCCCCCGGAAGACCTACGAGTTGATCCACAAGGCCCTGCTGGCCGGCCTACGACTCTTGGGGGCGCAGACCGATCTCGTCGCCGATCCCGGCCATCGCATCCGGCCCTCCACCGTGCCATGCTTCAAGGGACTGGATGGCGGCGCGATCGTCGCAGGCCAGAAGAAGTTGGTGGGAAGCGCGATGCTGCGAGAACGGGGCATTCTACTCCAGCACGGTTCGCTGCTTCTGACAGGCGATCAATCGCCGACCGTCGAGCTGCTGAAGGTCAAGAGCCACGAGGATTTCCCGGTCGAGATCGCAGCGCTCGACGCAATTCTACCGCATCTACCGACCTGGAGCGAGCTGGTCGACAGCTTGACGAGCGGCTTCGAGCGACTGTTCGGCATCCAATCCGAGGCGTCCGTTTTGAGCGAAGCCGAGACAGCGCGTGTGACCGAACTCAGTCGCCACTTCGCCGATCCCGCTTGGACCTGGCGACTGTAGCAGCAAGTTAGGACGTGGCCCATGGTGATGATGAGAGTCCTGATCGGTAGCGCGGCTGTCTGGCTCGCCTCAACCGGCTGCTTCGGTGGCGGTGAACGAGCCGGCACCGAAGCCGATGCCGACACGCCGCGCTTCGGCGGAACGGTCGTCGTAGCCTCTTTGACGGAGGCGAGCTCGATGAACCGCTTCGCCAGCGTAGACGATATCTCGCAAGAGCTGCAGAACTACGTCCTCTTCACCACGCTGATTCGGTACGACGAGAGCCTGGAGCCGATTCCCTACCTCGCCGAGCGCTGGGACACGACGAGCGTCGCTGACGGGCTGGCCCTCACCTTCTACCTACGCGACGATCTGCTCTGGCACGACGGCCTGCCGACGACCGCACACGATGTCAAGTTCACGTTCGACCGGATCAAGGATCCGAACACCGGCTACCCCCGCGCGTCCGTCCTGGCCAACTACGACAGCGCCGCCGTCCAAGACTCTTTCACCATCACGTTCTTTCTGAAGCGCCATCCCGGATTCATGGACCCGTGGCGAACGATCGCCCCCATGCCCGAACACCTGCTGGGTGATGTGCCGCCAGCCGAGTTGCGACAGCACCCTTTCGGTAGCCAGGTACCGATAGGGAACGGGCCCTTCCGGTTCGTCGAGCACCGGACCGGTGACCGGTGGGTCTTCGAGGCGAATCCCACTTTCCCCGACGCCCTCGGGGGTCGTCCCTATGTCGACCGGCTCGTCTATCGCTATATCGAGGAGCCGACGACCCGCTTCGCCGAGCTCCTGACCGGCGAGGTCGACGTCTACCTGATCGTTGCTCCGGCCCAGGTCGCGGAGATTGAGGCGGCCGCCGGCGCGCGGATCATCTCCTACGCCAATCGGAACTACGCCTTCATCAACTGGAACAGCCGTCGGCCGCTGTTCGAGGATCGCCGTGTGCGCCGCGCCTTGACCCTCGCCATCGATCGACAGGAAATCGTTGATGCCGTTCAACGCGGACTCGGACAGGTGGCCAAGGGTTCGGTGCCGCCGAATCACTGGGCTTACCACACCGACTTGGCGCCCATCGCTCACGATCCCGACAGCGCTCGCTCGCTTTTGGATGCGGCGGGGTGGCTGGACAACGACGGTGATGGAGTGCGCGAAAGAAATGGCCTTGCCGCCTCATTCGAACTGGCCACGAACCCGAACCCCACGCGCGAAGACATAATGACCCTGGTGCAGGCGGATCTTAGACAGGTCGGCATCGATGTTCGCACTCGCGTCCAGGAATCTCAGAGCCTTGCGGCCGCCATCACCAGTCCCGAGCGATCGTTCGATGCCTTCGTCCTCGGCTGGCAAACCGAATTCAACCTCGATGACCGACCGCTCTTTGCTTGCTCGGCTTTGGATGGACCCTACCAGTGGGCAGGCTATTGTAACCCCCGGGTGGACGAGATTCTCGATGTGGTCACCGTGGAAGGTGACCGCCAGCGCACCTTGCCTCTCTGGCACGAATATCAAGGGATATTGCAGACGGACCAACCGTACACGTTTCTCTACTACGATGTGCGAGCGAATGGCGTGCGCGATCGGGTTCACAATGTTCGCATGGATATTCGCGGCGACCTGATCAACGTGAAGGACTGGTGGCTTGCAGCGGACGAGCAAGGGTAACCGCCTCCGCATCACCGGTGCACCGCGTCCGCGGGACGCGTGCGGCGCTCCGTCTTGCCCTCCCAGTCAAGCAGACATAAAACCATACAAAACATTGACTTACGGCTCCGGCCGGGGGGCCTCCCTGAGCCCCTCATCCGGGAGCGCGTCACCGGACAGCCGTGCGGCGCGCCTCTCGATCCGCAACGACGCATGACACGACAATGATTGCGTACGTCGTTCGGCGCTTGCTCCAGGCGATCCCACTTCTGTTCGGGGTCCTCACGCTGGTCTTCATCTTCATGCACGCCGCGCCCGGCGATCCCACCGCGATGTATTTGCATCCCAGTGTCGCACCGGAGGTGCTCGAGCAGATGCGCGAGAACTGGGGGCTCGACCAGCCGATCCACGTGCAGTATGTGCGCTGGATGATGAGCTTCCTCTCGGGCGATTTCGGTATCAGCCTGACACAGAACCGCCCTGTCGCCGACATCCTCGCGGAGCGCGTGCCCAATACGTTGATCCTTAGCGGCGCCGCGCTGATTCTCATCTTCGCTGTCGGCATTGCGATCGGGATCATCCAGGCGGTTCGCCAGTACTCGCTGCTCGACAACGCGCTCACGTTGGGCGCTCTGTTCGTCTATTCGATGCCGAGCTTCTGGCTGGGGTTGATGCTGATACTGATCTTCGCCTACAAGGTTTATCAGATCGATTGGTGGCCGGATGCGCTGCGTTTCCCCGCGTCGGGTATGATCAGCGTCGATTATGACCTGATGGGACCTTGGAGCCAACTCGGCGATCGCTTTCGCCACCTCGTGCTGCCGTCGTTCGCACTCGGGGTCGCCTCGGCGGCTAGCGTGGCTCGCTACATGCGCAGCTCGATGCTGGAGGTCATTCGGCAGGACTACATACGTACGGCTCGCGCCAAGGGTTTGCCCGAACACACGGTCGTACTCAAGCACGCGTTGAAGAATGCGCTGCTTCCCATCGTCACCCTACTGGGGCTCTACCTGCCCTTCCTGTTCAGCGGCGCCGTCCTGGTAGAACACGTCTTCGCGTGGCCGGGCATGGGCAAGACAATCATGGACGCGATCTACCAACGCGACTACCCCACGGTCATGGCCACGACCTTCATCTTCGCGGCGCTGGTCATCGTCGCCAACCTGATCGCCGACGTGCTTTACGCCATCGTCGATCCCCGGATCCGCTATGAGTGAGCCGTCGGAGCGTGGAGCGCAGAGGACCTCGCCGTTACGGCGCGCGACGCTGCTCGTGCCGGGGCTGCCACACCTGCTGAGCGGGCGGCGACTTGCCGGTTTCTCGCTGCTGGGCCTCGCGACCACGTTGCTTGGCGTGCTGTTCCTGGCGTTCGATCGCATTCAGGCAACATTCACGGTGGGGCGCATCGATTATTGGTTGGCTTTGCTCACGCTGGTCGCGGGCCTGGCTACGGCCTGGGCCGGCAACATCCTGCCGAGCCTGCCCGCCGTGCGTCGCGCGGGAAGCAACTCGCAATGGGCGCGCGCCTGGCGCGACTTTCGTAGGAATCGCCTGGCGGTCGTCGGCCTCTATCTCATGCTGGCGCTCTATCTCGCGGCGCTTCTCGGTGCCTATCTGACGCCGTACGAGCCGAACTTGATCCAAGACATAGCGGCGACCCGCCACTTGCCGCCGTCGCTGGACCACTGGATGGGAACCGACAAGTTCGGCCGCGACGTGCTCACGCGAGCCCTCTACGGAGCCCGGATCAGCCTCTCGATCGGTTTCATCGCTGTTGCGATCGCCGTGACCCTCGGCACAGCGGTCGGCGCCGTGAGCGGCTATTTCGGCGGGTGGGTCGACACGCTCTTGATGCGCTTCGTGGACGTGCTGATCTCGTTCCCGCGCCTGGTCTTGCTCATCGCGGTCATCGCTCTCTTCCAGCCGTCGATCTTCCTGGTGGTCGCTGTTCTAGGTCTGACGCTCTGGCCCTCCACCGCCCGGATCGTTCGCGGTGAAGTGCTTTCGCTGCGCGAGCGCGAGTTTGTTCAGGCGGCGTACGTCTTGGGCCTCGGCGCCCCACGCATCATCCTACGGCACATCGTGCCGAATGTGATGGGGCCCGTAATCGTGGCGGCGACCCTCGGTCTCGGCAACATAATTCTGATCGAGGCCGGCTTGTCGTTTCTGGGAATGAGCGTGCAACCACCGACCCCGTCCTGGGGCAACATGATCGAGGAGGGACGGGAATTTCTGGTCCAGGCGTGGTGGGCCGCGACGTTCCCCGGCCTGGCGATCGTGATGACGGTCGTAGCTTTCAACTTGATCGGTGACGGGCTGCGCGATGCGCTCGACCCGCGATTGAGGGTGCGGCAGTGAACACGCTCACGGTGGAAAACCTGCGCACCTACTTCGACACTCCGGAGGGTCTGGTGCGCGCGGTTGACGGCGTCGACTTCGTGCTCGCGCCGGGCGCGACCCTGGGTATCGTCGGCGAGTCGGGCTGTGGCAAGACGGTCGCCTGCCTATCGATCCTGCGGCTGATCGAGGCTCCCGGCCGTATCGAGCCCGGCTCGGTGATCCGCTTACGCGATCTTGACCTGGCGAAGGCCACAGAAGCAGAGATGCGCAGGATCCGCGGCAACGAGATCTCGATGATCTTCCAAGAGCCGATGACCAGCCTCAACCCGGTCTTCACGATCGGCGATCAGGTCGTCGAAGTCGTGCGGCGTCATACCGACCTCAACGCCGCCGCCGCCCGAGCCCGGGCGGTCGACATGTTGCGCCTCGTGGGTATCCCGAACCCGGACCGCCGCATCGACGACTACCCCCACGAGCTGTCCGGCGGTCAGCGGCAACGCGCAATGATCGCCATGGCCCTCGCCTGCGAGCCCAGCGTGCTGATCGCCGACGAGCCGACGACGGCACTCGACGTCACCATTCAAGCCGAGATACTCGACCTGCTGCGCGAACTGCAGCAGCGGCTGGACATGGCCATGATCTTCGTGAGCCACGACCTGGGCGTCATCTCCGAGATCGCGGACCGGGCGATCATCATGTACGCGGGCCAGGTGATCGAGCAAGGTTCGGCGGACGAGCTCCTGACTCGGCCTCGGCACCCCTACACCGAGGGGCTGCTACGTTCGCTGCCCCGCGTCACCGAGAAGGTGGAGCGCCTGGCCGTCATCCCCGGCGCCGTGCCGAACCCCAGACAGTGGCCCGAGGGTTGCCGGTTCCACCCGCGCTGCCCTCACGCCTGGCCCCGTTGTCGGGCTGAGGTGCCACCGCTGGCCGTGGGCCACCACACCTCCCGTTGTTGGCTGGAGGAAGAGCCCGACCGACGTATGGAGGCTGGGGCCCAGCCGGAGGTGACAGGTCCGTGAGCGGCGCGCGCGCCGATCGAGCGGAGCGAGACGCCCGAGTGGCGACCGACACGGGGAACGCGCTACTCGTCGCCCGCGACGTGGCCAAGCACTTTCCCATCCGCCAGGGCGTACTGGGCCGCACGGTCGGATACGTTCGTGCCGTCGATGGTGTGTCGTTCGAGGTGCGGCGTGGCTCGACTCTCGCGCTGGTCGGGGAATCGGGGTGCGGCAAAACCACCCTCGGACGTCTCATACTGCGCCTCCTGGAACCGACGCACGGCCGCGTCATCTTCGACGGCGTCGATACGTTCAGCCTCGACCGCGCCGGGCTCAAGCGCTTTCGGCGGCGGGCGCAGTTGATCTTTCAGGACCCGTTCGGTTCGCTGAACCCCCGCATGACCGTCGAGACGATGCTCGGCGAGGTGATCAAAGTCCACGGCCTGTCGGAGAACAGCCGTCCAGGCGACCGCATCGTCGAGCTGCTTAGCGCGGTGGGCCTGCACGCCGACGATGCCGGCAAATATCCACACGAGTTTTCCGGCGGACAACGACAGCGCATCGGGATCGCCCGGGCCCTCGCGGCGCAACCCGAGTTCGTCGTGGCCGACGAGCCGGTCTCGGCCTTGGACGTCTCGGTGCAGGCACAGGTCCTGAACCTGCTCAGCGATCTCCAGGATCGCTTCGACCTCACCTACCTATTGATCTCCCACGACTTGTCGGTGGTACGCCAAATCGCCGACCGAATTGCGGTCATGTACCTAGGCCGTATCGTCGAGATCGGTGACTCGGAGGCACTCTTCGCCGATCCGCTCCATCCCTATGCTCGCGCCTTGCTCTCGGCGGTTCCGGTCCCAGGGGGGCCGGGTCGCCGCCGCCGGATCTCCCTTCTGGGCGAAGTGGCCAGCCCTTTGGATCCGCCGACTGGCTGTCCGTTCCACCCGCGCTGTCCTCACCCGGAGAAAGACGCCACATGTCGCTCGCGGTTACCACCGCCGGACTCGCGGGAGGGGGGTCGGATCGTGGCCTGCCACAAGGTCTGAGGCCTATCGGCGGCACGCGCAGATCTTAGGGTTGACAATTCCGCCGTTTGCTCTCTAGGTTACGCTCCGCTATTCCCCGACCTAAGAGGATAGAACTCTACGGTGGCGCACGACGAGCCGCTGTAAGCTCAGGAGGATCAAGTTGAGCGGTACAATGCTGTCCGCGCTCGCCGCGGTTCAGGCTCTCGGGCAGGGCCAAAGACTCGACCTGGTTCAGACGTTCTACGACGGCGGCTTCATGATGTATCCGCTGGCCTTCTTCGCGATCGCCGGCGTTCTCATCATCATCTGGAAGTTCATCGACCTGCAGATCAAGAGCGGTCGGAACAGGAAGCTGCTGAAGGAGACCGACCAGCTGCTGGCCGAGCATCGCATCCAGGAAGCCATGCGGGTCTGCCAGGAGTCGAAGGCGCCCGCAGCGGCGATTCTTGCCGCCGGGCTGCGTCGCCAGCAAGAGGGTACCGAGCGGGTGATGAAGGCGATCGAGAACGCCGGTCTGATCGAGCTGGCCGGACTCGAGCGGGGGCTGGTCTGGCTGGCCACGCTGGCTAACGTGGCACCGCTCACCGGCTTCCTCGGAACCGTGATCGGCATGATCCAGGCCTTCCAGGCGATCGAGCTGGCCGGCGAGGTGGAGGCGACGACGGTAGCCGGCGGTATTAAGGTCGCCCTGATCACCACCGCCAGTGGTTTGACGATCGCGATCCCGATCAACATCGCGCACAACTACTTCGTGACCCAGATCGATCGTCAGGTGATCGAGATGGAGGAGAGCGCGCAGAAGATGATCGACGCGCTACACGAGATCGAGGCGAGGACGACGACGGTCTGATCGCGAGGCCAGTGCTTCGACACCGAAAAGGCCACCCCGCGGGTGGCCTTTTTTTCGCGCTCCTGGTCGCCTCGAACTGCGGCCCGCCCCCGGCTCCAGAGTACACGGCGCCGGCAGTTCCCATCGCGACGGACGAGCCGATCCCGAACCCGATGAGGTTCTACGGCGAGCTCGGGTACCTGGTCGGCGACGCCGACTTTCCGGCAGTTGGGCGTTTCGCCTATCTGCCCGGTCCGGGGGACAGCGCCTTCGCCATACTCGCGCTTTCCATACCTAATAGCGCACTGCGCTTCCGAGCCTCAGTGGCGGGATTTCTGGCTCGCTACCGAGTCACCGCCGTCGTGGGAGATACCGCCGCCCCAATCGCTCGTTTCGACGAGACAGAAGAAGTGCGAGTGCGCAGTTTCCGCGAGACATCACGCCGCGATGAGAGCATCGTCTTCCAAGCGATGATGAAGCTGCCGGCGGGAGACTATCCGGCGCAGATCGAAGTCCGAGATCTCAACTCGTTGAGCGGCTTCGCGGCGGCCCTGAACCTGAGCGTGCCTCGTTTCGATCCGCCGTTCGTCACGCCTCCCGTGCCTGTGTACCAAGCGGACCTTCGAATGGAGCGCGACTCGGTGCCCGCCCTCATCCTCAACCCTCGGGCCACCGTCGAGCTCGGGGGACGTCCCCTGCTCTATCTGGAACGTCAACCTGCCGAGCCCGCGGTGCTCGAGGTGTACGAAGCGGGGTACCCCATTGTCTCGGACACCCTTTCCGTTCCGGAGACAGGAGGCGAAGCGTTGCGAGCTTCCATTCTACCCATCGAGGGTAGCCGGCTTCCGCCCGGAGTCCTCACCCTAGTGAGCCGCCTGCCGGGAGCGGCGGCCTCCGACTCGGTTTCTCTCGCCGTCGCCCTGGTCTCGGGTTGGGTCGTGGCTGACTACCAAGAGGCGATGAGCTACTTGCGTTACGCCAGCACGCCGTCCCAGTTGGACAGCCTGCGGCGCGCGGCGCCCGGGGAACAGGCACGAGTGTTGCACTTGTTCTGGAAGCAGAAAGACTCGGATCCCGAGACGATGGAGCACGAGTTCTTCGTGCGCTATTTCGATCGGATTCGAGAGGCGAACAATCGCTTCGGCGACGCTTCTACGCCGGGTTGGCTGACCGATCGCGGCGCCGTGTACGTGACCTTCGGCCCGCCCGACGAAGTGTTGCGATACCTCGACGCGCAGGCGGGCCCGGACAACAGCCAGGCATGGCTGTACGACGAGTCGCTCGGATTCGAGCTTCGCCTCGTTTTCACCGACGCGACCGGTTCGGGCGCCTACGCCCTGACGGTAGACTCCCGCCGAGCGTTTCTCGAAGCGGTGGACAGCTACTACTCGGGCACCGCATGGCGTTGACACCGCGTCTCCGCGCAGCCAGATAGAGCGGATTATGTACCGGATTGGGCTCCTCATCATCGGCCTGCTCGCCGCCAGCGTCCCCGGCTTCTTCGGGGATGGGGAGGCTCTGCGCGAAGAGCGCGGCGGCGACGACCCGCTCGTCCAAGTGGCCCGGGCCCTGGACCAGGGCCGTCACTGGTACGCGGCCCAGCTTCTCCGCAACCTGGACGGTGCCGAGCGCCAGAACCCCGAGGCCCTGCTTCTGGCCGCGAAGGCGGACGCCGGACGAGGGGCGTGGCCCTCGGTCGCACGTCGCCTGGCGTCAGAGGCTTGGCTCGATTCGATCGGCTCCGGTGCCGGGCGGTTCTTGATATCCCGGGCCTGGCTCGAAACGGGTCGCCATGAAGCGGCGGCGGAAGGCTATCGCGCCTACTTGGACTACGCTTCGAAGCGCGCCGATCGCGCTCGGGCCGAAGTCGGGCTGGCCCGCGCCCTGGCCGGGCTCGGCGAACACGATGCCGCGGCTGCGGCCTACGTTCGCGCCGCTGACCTGTCTCCCCGAATCGCGCCCTGGCTGAGGCTGAGAGCCGCGGAAGACCTGGCGCTCGGCGGCGACACAGCCGCGGTTCTAGGACTGCTGAGCCAATCCGCCGATCACCCTCAGCGACGATTGCAGGCGCGGGTCACCGCCTACGCCAGCGCGGGCGCCACAGACCGGGCCGCCGACCTGCTAATCGAGGCCGCGGCGGCTCCGAGCACCAAGTCCCGATCCGCCGACCTGCGCGCCAGCGCTGCCCGTATTTTCCTTCAGCGAGGAGACTCCGCCCGGGCGCGCAGCACGCTCCGCCGGGCGGTCAGCGTCCAACCCAGCGCGGCGCTGGACGCGGCTCAGATTCTTTCCGGGCTGCCCGACCTGACCGTCGAGGAGCATCGACTGCTGGGCCGAGCCTTCGAGAGGTCCGGCGCACCGCTCGAGGCGGTCCGCCACTATCGAGCCCACATGGCAGGGCAGCCGTTGTCACCGACGGAGCGCCAGCGACTTCAACTGAAGATCGGCGAGCTGCTCTTCCGCGGCGGCTCGTACTTCATCGCTGTCGACGAGCTCGAGCAACTGATCGCCTCGCGGCCGCCGGCATCGCTGGGCGCCCAGGCCGAGTACCTCGCCGCGCGAGCCACTTACCGCCGCGGCTGGCGCCGCGAGGGGCGTGAACGGCTCCAGGCCGTAGCCGATCGCTACCCTGGAACGGGCTCCGCGATTCGCGCTCTGTCGCTGCTAGGCGACCTCTACGAAAGCGCAAACAAGGTCGAGGATGCACGGGCGATTTACGAGACGATCACCGAACAGTACGCCGGATCCAGGACGGCTCCGAGGCTCCGCTATCGCCTCGGTATCCTAGCGTTCCTGGATGGCGACTACGACACCGCGCAGAGGCACTTCGACCGGCTACGAAGCTCCAGCCGCTGGACCGACTGGAAGATCCGCGCGACCTACTGGGCAGCGCGATCGCGAGCGATGAGCGAGCGACCCCAGGACCAGGCAGAGGCGGATCGCCTGTTTCGAGTCGTGGCTGACCGCGATCCGTACGGCTACTACGGATTGCTCGCGGCCGAGCGCACGGGCTTGGACCCCTGGGAGCGCCTCGAGCCGGGGCCCGAACCGGCGCCGCTCGACCCCGACGTCGAGGACCGCCTCGCTATTGTCGGGCTCCTTCGACAGGCCGGACTGACCGACGAGGCCGCCTACATAGTCGAGCAGATCGCTGCCCTGCGGCCGCGCCGCCCGGAAGAGCTGCTGGGCCTCTCGTACGCGCTGGCCGAACACGGTTTCGGGCGTGAGGCGGTCATCATGGGTTGGCGAGCTCACTCTCGGGTTCGCGGCCTGTGGAGCGCCAGCGTGCTGCGTGCCGTTTATCCGCTCACCTACGAAGAGATCATCCTGGCCGAGTCAACGACGCGCGGAGTCGACCCGTACCTGGTGGCTGCCATCGCCCGCCAAGAATCGGCCTTCTCGGCCGAGGCCGTATCGCGGGCCGGGGCGCGAGGCCTGTTGCAGCTGATGCCGGAGACCGGCAGATGGTGGGCAGGACGTATGCAGATACGCGACTATCGACCTGACCTGTTGTTTCACCCGGAGACCAACATCCATCTGGGTACGGCCTACTATGCCGACCTCGCGCGTCGCTATGGCGACATCCAGCTATCGTTGATCGCGTACAACGCCGGACCAACGCGCGCCCGGCGCTGGCGCGAGCGGCCGGAATACAAGATCGACTCGGAGCTGTTCGCTGAGCGAATTCCGTTCTCCGAAACCCGCACCTACGTGAGGAACGTGCAATCCCACTACCGCATCTACCAGCACCTGTACGGCGGATCCGCAGCCGTTCAGACCGTCGATTAATGGACCGAACGAGAGCCGAAAACGGCACGTTGACAGGCTGCGAAACCGTACTTATCATGGCCGCGTCTCACTAGCCATTTTCAACCAATGCAGGAGGAAGTGCCAGCATGACCAGAGGGCGAATCAAGTGGTTCAACGACTCCAAGGGCTACGGTTTCATCGAGCAACCGGATGGACAAGAAGACGTATTTGTCCACTTCTCGGCAATCAACATGGAGGGGTTTAAGACGCTCTCTGAGGGTCAGGAGGTCGAGTTCGAGCTCCGACAGACCGACAAGGGGCTACAGGCAGCCAACGTGACTCGCGTCTAGTCCTGCTTCTATAGACAGCTCCTTAAGAATCGCCCGGACCCACGCGGTCCGGGCGATTTGCTTACCAGGCGACGAGATCAATGGCTTAGATATTCTGCCCGAGCGCGGCCATCGACCACTAGGCGCGATAGCCTGTAATCGGCATATTGCGATTCTATGAGAAAAGGTGAAGCCGGCAGAGTCTTCCTCGTGGACGGGCACGCGCTTGTCTACCGCGCCTTCTATGCCATGATCAGCCGGCCGCTCCGCACCTCGCACGGCGAGAACACCTCGGCGCCTTGGGGCATCGTCCAATTCATCCGCAAGCTGTTGGCCGAACAGAGACCGGACTACCTGGGCTTCATCTTCGATGCCGGCGGCGATGAGACATTCCGACACGAGATCTTCGTAGACTACAAGGCGACGCGCGAGAAACTGGACGAGACGCTGCAGGAGGACTTCGACACGGCGATGCAGCGCATTCGCCAGATCCTCTCGGCCTTCAACATCCCTATCCTCGAGCTGCCCGGCTTCGAAGCCGACGACGTGATCGGCACCTTGGCCGATCAGGTGACCCAACTCGGAATGCAAGCCGTCATAGTCTCCGGCGACAAGGATTTCTACCAACTGATCGGAGGCGGTGTCGCTCTGCTCAATCCTGGCCGTGGTGGCCCGGCCGCGGTGGAGGAGGAGTTGGTCGACGAGACGAATGCCGCCGCACGACTGGGCGTTCCACCGGAGAGCGTGACCGATTACCTGGCCCTGGTCGGCGATGCGTCCGACAACATCCCGGGCGTGCGAGGTATCGGGCCCAAGTCGGCGATACAACTGATCGAACGGTTCGGTTCGCTGGAGGAGATCCTGGCGCACAGCGACGAAATAGCGCAGAAGCGGCCGCGCGAGGCCCTCGCGAAGTACGCCGCCGATGCGCGACTGTCCAAGGATCTAGTAACGATTCGCAGAGATGTCCCGGTCGCGCTGAAGCTCGACGAGTTGACCGTGGGAGAGCCGGATCGCGAGAGGCTGCGCGAACTGTTCGTGGAGCTCGAATTCCACTCGCTGGTCCGCGACATCGCGCCGGAGGAATCTCCTACGCCAGAGACGAAAGCGCCACAGGAATATGAGCTGGTCACGGACCCCGACAGGGTCGGTCAGATTGCTGCCGGGGCTCGACGACGTGGCCGCCTCGCTATCGACGTACGTGCCGAGCGGCCGTCAGTCCGTGGCGGCACGCCGGTAGGCCTGGCCATCGCCATCGAGCCGGGCCGCTCGTTCTACCTGCCGCTGGCCCACGTTCCACACGGGCGTCCCGGCGAACTCGCGTTGGGTGAGACGAGCACGGCCGATATCGAGAACCTCCCTTCCCTGCAAGCAAAGGAGATGCGAGCCCTAACCGAACTGCTGGCGGATGATCAAGTCGAGCTGACCGGACACGACCTGAAGCGCTGCCTGCTGGTGTTGAGATCCGTGGGCGTCGAGGTGCGCGGGCCAATGCGCGATGTGATGATCGCTTCCTATTGCCTCGATCCCGGCCGCCGTCAGCACGACCTGGAGACTCTGGTTCTGGAGGAGTTCGGACGCAAGATCCCCGCTTACGAGGATCTCTGTGGAAAAGGCAAGGCCGAGATCCCCTTCTCATGGCTCGATCCGACTACGGCCGGCTCGTTCGCTGCCGAACGCGTCGACCTCGCTTTGCAGATCGATGCGCGGCTGACGCGCCAACTCGACGACTACGGCTTGAGGCCTCTGTTCGACGAGATCGAAATGCCTTTGATGCCCGTCCTGGCCGATATGGAGCGAACGGGTGTGGCAATCGACATCGAGTTCTTCGGCGCGATGAGTCGAAAGTTGGACGTAGAGTTGAACCTAGTCCAAGAGGAGATCTACAAGCTCGCGGGTCGCGAATTGAACATCAACTCGCCGATGCAACTTCGCGAGGTTCTCTTCAACCAGATGGGGCTTCCGATCAAGAAGCGAACGAAAACGGGACCCTCCACGGATGCGGAGGTGCTCGAGCAGCTGGCGATCGAGGGACATCAACTTCCGCAGCTCATCATCGAGTACCGCGAGTTGGCAAAGCTCAAGTCGACCTACATCGACACTCTCCCCGCCCTGGTCGATTCGGCGACGAACCGGCTTCACACCTCGTTCAACCAGACGGTGACATCGACGGGACGCCTATCCAGTTCCGATCCGAATCTGCAAAACATCCCGATCCGCACACCGCTCGGTGCCGAGATCAGGAAGGGGTTCGTCCCCTGCGAGGGAATGCTCCTCCTGGGCGCCGACTACTCACAGATCGAGCTGCGGATCCTAGCGCACCTTTCGGAAGACCCCGCCTTCCTAGAGGCTTTCCGGGCCGGACGCGACGTCCACCGCGACACGGCCGCATTGATCTTCGACGTGCCGACCCGCAAGGTGACTCCGGCCATGCGGGCCCAGGCCAAGACCGTCAATTTCGCAACGATCTACGGCCAAGGACCCGCAGCGCTGGCTCGCCAACTGGGGATCAGCGTTGGCCAGGCTCGCGACTTCATCAGCAACTACTTCGAGCGGTTCCCATCGATTCGCGCCTATCTCGACGGGCAGGTCGAGCGGGCTCGCGATCAGGGTTACGTCGAGACGCTGTTCGGCCGCCGACGTTACATCCCGGAACTGAACTCCAAGAACCCGAACATCCGCGGCTTCGGCGAGCGTGTCGCCACAAACTCGCCAATCCAGGGAACGGCGGCGGACTTGATCAAGCTGGCGATGATCAACATCCATCGCGAGTTCGAGCGACGTAAGTGTCGAGCCCGAATGATACTGCAGGTCCACGACGAACTGCTCTTCGAGATCCGTCCCGACGAGCTGGAGACCGTGAAATCCTTGATCAGAACTGAGATGGAGGGAGCCCTGGAGCTCAGGGTCCCCATCGGGGTCGATATCGGTTCTGGCGACAACTGGTACGAAACCAAGGCCGCTTGACGCGGCGCGTCACAGCCACTCCCAGAACTCGCTCCTAACCCGAACTACAACTTCCCATCGACCTCCATGGACGACCCCTCGCGCGATCTCGAGCCAGAGGATGTCGAAGACAAAGCCGGCCCCGGCGCCGATGCCGACCAGCGCTCCCGGGGTCTCCTCGACCACCTCCCCGGCGCTATTCCACACGGTGACGGCCTCGCGAGCGCTATTACCTTCGATTCCCGCCCACCCAGCGTCGACGAACAGATCCAAGGAGACGAACGGATACCAGATCGGCCGGCTAAGCTCGATGCCGAGCGTACCGTACACGTTGCCGACGTAACCGTGAAAACCATACCCGCGTACCGAGCCGCGACCGCCCAACGGGAAGAGCCGCTGCGCGGGAATCGCGCTGCCCGCCACACCGCCAGCCACGGCTGACAGTCGTAGTCCCGTACCGGCGCTCAAGCGAGGCCAGAACGCCTCGCCGCGCAGGGCCAGGTGCGCGTACTCGAAATCGCCGACGATCGAAGGCGTGGCACCTTCGACGCGACCCTCCCAACTCAGGCCGCCGACGGCCTCGACGGCCCCCACGGGCGGTCGCTTCACCTCCAACGAGAACCAAGCGACATCGCCGGAGTCCAAGACACGCACGTCTCGATACGAGCGGTCGATATTCGCGTCGGCCTCCAAACGGGCCGGTCGCCAGCGTTCCCAAGCCGCCGAGACGAGCACGCGCGAGTCACCCCACGGTCGACCGACGCTGAGCGTGCCGCCGCTCGTCCAATAATCGTTTCTGTAGTCCTCGCCGCTGAGGAGCGCCGCCAGCGTCGAAATCACACCCGAACTGGCTCGCCAGGGTGACACATCCGCGGCGCGATCGAGATAGCCCGACAGTTCGATATCGTAGACACCCACCAATGGCGTGCGTAGTCGCCCGTACAACTGCCACTTCTCCGCCGCGATCGAGTAGCCACCCAGCCAAAGAGCGCTGCCACCGTTGGGGTAGTCTCGGGCCAGGCCAGGGCCGGCATAGAACCCCTCCGCCCGGCGGAAACGAAAGACCGACGACACCCCGGGCACAGCCAGTCTGAAACCCTTCGACGGCTGGAGGTAGGACCGCGCCACGATCCGTGTCGCCTCTTCGCGAATCGCCTCCAACGAAGGAGGCGCCACAGCGACGGCCGGGTCGAGCGCATCGTACAAGCCGCCATCGAACTCGTAGGCCTCGCGGACCTCAGCCGGGAGCGCCGAAACTTGAGGTCCCCTGAAGAAGCGCTCGGGCGTGCCGACGTTGAACTCGTAGTCACTGATCTTGAACTCGGCGCGAATGATGCCACCGGCTGGGAAGTTCACGAAATCGATTCCGCGCCTGAGCTCTATACCCTGCCGATAGGGCAGCCAATACCTGCCGTCCCACAGCGCGTTCTCGAGACGGATGTTGAAGTAGTCCAGAGTCTCATCCAAGTACGAGGAGGCCGTGAAGGTGAACTCCATGCGTACGATGTCGGCCAGGCCGCGGTCCAAGTAGATGGCCCCAACCGTTCCCGCGCTCCTCGGATCCGCCGGACGCATCTCGACCTTGTAGACGCGCACACTTCGGTCCGGAAGCTCCAGAGTCAACGAATCGGCCAACCGATAGTCGTAGTAATCGAGCGCGCCCACGGCGGCGGGATGCAGAACATCGCGCACCTCCGAGCCCTCACCCAGTCGGATCCGGTCATCCAGGTTGTCCAACACGACGGTGAGATGATCGAGGTGGTAGCGGATGTTCGTAGGCAACGCTTTCTCTTCACGCCGGCCTACGATGACCTGGCGAGCCCGGGCGGGCGATCGCCAGAACAGCTGCAGCGCCAGTTGGTCTGCTTTGACGAGATGGCGTTCGGTGTTCGGTCCCAGATCGTACAGGAAGTATATGTGGCCGTCGGCATGCGCCCGGTAGTCGGTTAGGCGTCCCTCGGCGACCCAGTCGGCGCGACGCTCGATCGCGCGGCCGATCAGCCCGCGCACACGCGGGGCGTTCCAATCGCCCGCGCGGCTCTGCAAGACCTGGGCGGATACGACCGAGCGACCGTTCCCGCCGTGGGCGGCCGCCCACACGGAGCCCGCCCCGGGGACAAGCCCGAGGACGGACGCCAGCGCTATCGTCGCGACCGTAGCGCGGCCGCTCACTGCGTAATGGCGGCCACGGCCTGATCGTTCAGAGTCCAATCGTAGTCCAGGAAGTCGACCCGGTAGTCGGCGCTCTCGAGGAACTCCACGGTTCGTTCGCGAAGGTAGCGGGTGACGAACGTCAGCACCCCACTGATCTTGGCGTCGCTTGCGTAGATCGCCTCGCTAGCGTGGCCGCGGAAGTCGTCGCCAAACCAGTCAAATATCTTTGATAGATAGACCTGACCGCGTTCGATCTCGAAGCGGTTGAGACGGGGGTCATTGAGAAACCGCCGTCCTTGCTCATCGAGTTGCTCGTCGAGTCGGTCCCCTTTGAAGGCTTCCTCCCGCAGCGGTGGACAGCTCACCGCCGCGCAGACGAGCGCGAAGTGGATCCTCGGCTCGTCGAACTCGGCCCGCAGTAAGCCGTGCTCGATGTCGTCGAGCGTCATCTCACGCCCCGTGACCGTGTGCGATATCCCGTCGAACACGCCGTCGATGTGGCGGATCGAGTTGGACGGAAACCCGAAACGCTTCGGTGATGTCAACTTCTTCAGAAAACTACTGCCCTTGATTGGGTAGTGATCGACAACCGTCTTGAGGGTATAGGCGTTATAGGCGTTGATCAGGTAGGCGATTTGCTCTTCCTCGGGCCAAGCGGCAAACGCCGCCCCCTCGACGGCCGCCACCTCCTGCAGGTAGCCGTCCAGCGCCTCGCGGCCGATCGCCAGCGCCGCATAATCGACTCGTCCGTCCCGTACGAACCGCGACAGTACCGTATCGAAGGCGGCATGGTCGAAGACCTGTGCCGCGCCGGGCGCCGCCGCGAGACCCAGTCCGGCCAACCACAATGCCAGTAGACTCGCGCAAAGCTTCATCGTCGGTACTCCTATCAGGCGCACGTCCAATCGATCCCTTTTCAACCCTCGCTCACAGACAACCCTATCGCCTCTCACAAGTTCCCCCCTCCCTGCCCTCCAGGCCCTCGAACCGCGGGGAGCCTGGCAGACGGTGGATGAGCGGACGCTGGATGAGAGGTGTGTCCCATTCTCCTTTATCTGAGATGGAAACCGGCGGATCGGACCGCAAGGTCACGGCTGCGGCCAAGCTGAACATCCGTGGGCCCGCTCTCCAGCCTCAGCAGCCGTTCGATCTGCAACGTGAAGACGATCTCTCGCGTGCCCACCCCGCTTTCGAAGGGCATCGCCGCCTGCAGGCGATAGGTGGTCCGGCTGCCGGTCGGCGAAGCCAATCTTACCCCTAGCCCTGCCGAGGCCCGCAGGCCGGAATTTACGCCGAAAGCCGCATCGTTCGCCCACATCCTGCCGACGTCGAAGAACACCGTACTGCCGAGATCGACCAGCCTGCCAACCGTCGTCAGGCGGTGCCGATTCTCAGCACTGACGGACAGACGGGCTCCCCCGGGAAAGCGGTCGGGCGCATACCCGACCAACCCCCAGGGCCCACCCAGCGTCAGCTGGAAGGGCACCGACGTCTCCCACCCCCCGCTGAAA
>JASFMO010000006.1:0-23899 GCA_050117535.1 Gemmatimonadales bacterium
GGCCAACCAAGCCGCCGCCGAGCGATCGGCGCTGCGGCCACTCTCGGCGCTCACCAAGCGACCAGCTCCGGCGCCTGCCCCAAACGATCAACCGTGACAACGCGGAGACTCGGGTCTCCAGCGTACTCCATATGCACCTCCCAGCGGTCTTCCGGTTGCTGATCGCCGGAGCGTTCGGCCCATTCTATTAAGACGACCCCGGCGGAGCCGAGCAGGTCGTCCCAACCCAGCGGCTCGATCCGATCTCCCGGTCCAAGCCGGAACAAATCGACGTGCAAGATCTCGAACCCCCGCGGACTGTCATACCGCTGGACCAGCGTGAAGCTGGGCGATGGGATGTGGCCTGTTATCCCGGCCCCGCGGCAAATGGCGCGGGCGAGTACGCTCTTACCAGCACCCAATGGTCCACACAAGGCGATCCAGAGGGGTGGCTGGATCGTAACCCCGATCGCCTCGCCCCAATGTCTCAGTTCGGTTTCTGAGAGTCCTTTCGGTCCGAGTTTGTTCAGCACTGAGCAGCCCTATCCGCGCGGTGTCTGTCGATTCCGACGCTCCTTCCGACCTTGACTCGGACCCCGAGCGCGTGTGTCGAGATCGGCTCGAATCTGAAATATGTGATCGCGCAATTCACTCGCCAATTCGAAGTCGAGTCGTTCGGCCGCTCGCTCCATCTCCGCAGTAAGCCGTTCGACCAACGCTTCGGGTTCGAGCTCGGGAAGATGGGCCAGCGCCTCAACGGCCCGGTCCCCCGGTTCGAGCCAGCTGTCGGCCACCGCCGTCGCCTGCCGCACCTCATCGACCGACTTGCGTATCGAGCGCGGTGTAATGCCATGCTCTTCGTTGAACCGTCGCTGGATGCGTCGGCGGCGGTTGGTTTCGTCAATGCATCTCTGCATTGACCCAGTCACAACATCAGCGTACATGATGGCTTTGCCACGCTCGTTGCGGGCAGCCCGGCCGATCGTCTGAATCAGGCTTTTGTCAGAGCGCAGGAATCCTTCTTTGTCGGCGTCGAGGATCGCCACCAGCGACACCTCGGGTAGGTCGAGCCCCTCGCGCAGCAGGTTGATGCCGACGAGGACATCGAACAGGCCCAGCCGCAAGCCGCGCAAGATCTCAACCCGTTCGATGGCACCGATGTCCGAGTGCATGTAGCGTACTCTAATTCCAACGCCCAGAAGATACTCGGTCAGATCTTCGGCCATGCGCTTCGTGAGCGTCGTCACTAGGACTCGTTCGCCACGCCGAGACCGCTCCCCGATCTCCGCCATCAGGTCGTCCACCTGACCCCGTACCGGCCGTACTTCGACCTCGGGATCCAACAACCCGGTCGGTCGGATGATCTGCTCGACGACGACTCCTGTAGACCGCTCCAGCTCGAAATCCCCGGGCGTGGCCGAGACAAAGATCGCGCTTGGTACCAAGCTCTCCCATTCCTCGAACTTCAGGGGTCGGTTATCGAGGGCGCTGGGCAGGCGAAATCCGTAGTCCACCAAGGTCTGTTTCCTCGAGCGGTCGCCCTCATACATGCCGCCGATTTGCGGCACCGACACATGAGACTCATCGACAATCGCCAGGAACTTGTCAGGGAAGTAGTCGATGAGGCAGGTCGGGCGCTCGCCTTCGCGTCGTCCCGAGAGGTGGCGCGAGTAGTTCTCTATCCCGGCGCAATAGCCAACCTCGCGCAACATCTCCAGATCATAGCGTGTCCGATGCTCGAGTCGCTGAGCTTCGAGCAGCCGCTGTGTACGCCGCAGCTCCGCCAATCGCTGATCGAGTTCCTGCTCGATCAACCCGATCGCCCGCTTCAGCGATGGCTTACCTATAGCATAATGCGTCGCTGGGTAGATCGCCGCCCGATCCAGTTCGGCGATGACCGCGCCGGTCAACGGGTCGATCTTGGTCAGGCGGTCGACCTCATCCCCCCATAGCTCGACCCGCACCGCCTGTTCCTCGTAAGCCGGGAAGATCTCGATCACATCGCCCCGTACCCGAAACGTGCCACGCCTGAAATCCAGGTCGTTGCGATTGTACTGCACCTCCACCAGCGCCGAGAGGATCTGCTCCCGCGAGATTTCCTGTGCTCGCTCGAGCAACACCAGTAGTTCCCGGTATTCCGCCGGGTCGCCCAAGCCGTAGATCGCCGACACCGATGCTACGACAATGACATCTTCCCTCTCCATCAAGCTCGAAGTCGCGCGGAGGCGCAGCTTCTCGATGTCTTCGTTGATGGAGGCGTCCTTCTCGATGTACGTGTCCGTCTGCGGCACGTACGCCTCGGGTTGGTAGTAGTCGTAGTAGGATATGAAGTACTCCACGGCATTGGTGGGGAAGAATTGCTTCAGTTCGCCGTAGAGCTGCGCCGCCAGAGTCTTGTTGTGGCTCATCACCAGAGCGGGACGGCCCCAGCGCGCGATGACATTCGCGATGGTCAACGTCTTGCCGGAACCGGTGACGCCCATCAAAGTCTGCCAGCGCTCGCCCCGCTCCAGTCCCACCAGCAGCTCTTCTATGGCACTCGGCTGGTCGCCCGTCGGCTCGAACGGCGAGCGGAGGTCAAACGGGAAGCGATCCAGGGATGCACGGTCGGGCTTCCGCGTACTCGGCGTGTCGATCGGAACCGTTCTCGGAGGACGCGTCATGTTGAGCGGGATGCTTCGGTACAGACCTTCGGGACACCGGGGACAGCGCCTGCGGGGATCAGGATTGGCTCAGCCCTCGAGGCCGTCGAACCAGCTGTCGATGCTGTCCTCGTCAATCCCGTCTTCCTTAGGTTCATCGGCTTCGGATTCGCCTTTGTCGGTTGCCTCGGACAGACTCGCGCTCAGTTGCTGGGCCCGCGTCAGCATCGGTGTCGCCCCCAGTTTGGCGAACAACTCGACGGCGCGCGTCACGGCCTGGCGCGCTTCCATCGGCTTGGCCCTAGCCATCACGCAGGCGCGGTGATATTGCAGAAACCCCTCGCCGTACGGATCCTTGTCGACCGTTTCGCCGATCCCCTGCTGCGCCACCGTGCCGGCCAGCCACGCGTCATCGTCGAGGTCTATGACACGCATGCGGACGGCATCACCCTCAGCGCGGCGCTCGAACCACCCTTCCTTACCCTGATAGAGCTGCTCCAGACGCGCGGCTTCCTGCCAGGCCTGGAGTTCGTCGCCCAGTTCCAGGTAGGCCAGGGCGCGAATGGCTGTGGTCTGAAAATTCTCGCGCCATGCTCCACTTTCGGGCAGTAGCCTGCGGATCTCTTCCGTCAGTTCCAGCACCCGGGCGTAGTCGCCGCGCTCGAACTCGAGCCGGGCGATACCTGTTCGGCAGCGTCGTGCCAGTCGCTGATCATCGAGTTCCTGCGCCGTCCGTAGACCGGACCTGAACACTTCGAGCGCCCGCTGGAAGTCGCCGCGCAAGGTGAGCAGGTCCGCGATATTGACCTGCATGGCTACCTTCTGGTCGGGAACGCCCGCCACTTCCATACTCTCGAGCGCCGATTCCCAATGGTGCAGCGCCGCCTCCCATTCGCCGGCCCGGAAGTTGGCCAAGCCCAGTAGGTCGTGGCAAACGGCAACGCCCACCAATTCGTCCATCTGTGTGAAGACGTCGAGCGCCCGCTGTGCCAGAGCGCGGCCTTCCTCTGGACTGCCCCACGAAACATGGACGCGCGCCAACCGATACGCCGCCTGCGCCATGAGATCCGGCCCGCCTTTGCTCTCTGCGACATGAAGAGCTTCTTCCGCCATCATCAGCGCCTCTTCCGCGCGCCCGACGCGTTCGGCGACTACGCTCGACAAGTCGAGGGACGCGACCAATTGCTCGGTCATGCCTTCGGCCCGGGCCTTGTCGACCATTTGCCCCGCCAGCTCCCACAGTTTGAGCGGCGGTAGGCCTCGCTCTAGCTGGAGCCAGCCCAACATGACGCCGGCCTGGACTTCGGTCGCCGGTTGGCCCAGTTCGCGCGCGCGTTCGAGCACTGACTCCTCGAGCGCTTCAGCTTCCGGTTCTCTTCCTGTCGCGGCGTAGACTTTTGCCAGCCGGTTCTCGATCCGCAGTCGCTCGCTCTCGTCGTCGGTGGAGCGAGCCGCCACTCGTAAGAACTCTTCAACCTCGTACAGGGCGTAGAGCCGTTCCGCCAAATCCGCGGCTTTCAAGGACCACTCGTGCGCCCTATCCTGAACGCCGGCATTGATATAGAGAGCGGCGATCTCGCCCACAAATCCCGTTTCGCCCGCGCCGGGCAGCCGTTCCATGGCTTCCGCGGCCCGCCGCAACAGATGATCGCGACGTTTCTCCGGCACACGGTCGACCAACACCCTGCGTGTCAGCGGATGGTCGAAACGGAAACGGGCCGCTGTCCCTTCCGACGACAAGCCTGGATCTCTAAGCCTGAATACGATTCCATGTGTCTCGCTGGCCGTCTGCAGATGTCTCAGCACCTCATCGACTCGAGTTCCGACCTGTGCCGCCACCACAGCCGTGTCGATGAACGAGCCAGCGAACGCTGCCGCCTCGAGCGTCCAGCGCAGATTCGGCTCCATCTTGTCGAGTCGACTGGCCAAGATGTCGTACACGCCGCTGGTCTGGGCTGGCAGCTCCTTGAAGCGAGCCGAATGACGGAAGAAGCGCTTGCGTATGAGGCCGCGCTCCAGCAAGCAACGCACGAAATTCTCGGCGCGGAGTGGATTGCCTTGTGCGGCGCCGGCCACCCAGTTCCTCAAGTCAGCGGCCAACTGTCCTTCTACGAGTTGCTCGGCCAGCTCCAGTATCGCTTCGTCCTCAAGCCTGCGAACCGTGAGGTCCACGGCGTGTGGCCCGCCGCGATGCTGAATTCCCTTGACGGAGACCGCACCTCCCGGGGTCGATTCCTCATAGGTAACGAGGACCAGGACCGAGAGAGAGCTAAGGCTGGCTCCTATTCGAGCCAGCAGATCGAGCGAGGACCGATCGCACCATTGTAGTTCATCGATGAAAAGGACGAGGGGCCGCTGGCGCGTGATGGCCCGGCAGAGGCCGAGGAACTGATCGAACAGCGCGTTACGCCCGGCCGATTGAGGCGCGTCGGGGAGCCAGCCCGGCGCCTCTTTTTCTATCGCGCCCGCATAGCCCGGATTGCCTGGCAAGCGACGCAGTTGGGTCAGCATGTCGAGGATCGGTCCGAACGGGCGGTACGACGACCGTCCTACGACGCAGCGCGAACTCAGCGTGAGCGCCCCCGAATCGGCCGACTTGATATGGTCGAGGAAAGCCCACGCCAGAGCGCTCTTACCGACTCCGGTCTCGCCTGACAGCGTGACAAGACGACCACGACCGCTCGCGCCTTCCCGGATCTCTTGAAAGACCCGGTTAAGCTGGGCCAACTCGGTAGCTCGGCCGTAGAGGCGGTTCATCTAGCTCGTCTTGACTCGTTCCGGTTGCTGCACGTTCCGCCGCCGCTTCATCGTCCCTGCAGCGCCCTGGAGACTCTTGCCGGCGCTCGACCGCGCGATTCGGCGGGAGATGGTGGACATCGGGGCGCTCGCATCCAGAAGCTATCCTCGACTGAGGCAGTTCTCAATGGTACGAGTGGGGCGAAGCTCTAGTCTCGCGGCTGCGGACTCCGAGACATTCTCACGACGGCGGACCATGTCCGCTTGGGTACGGGCATGACCGACAGCCTGGGGATGCGGACGAGTTCCCAGTCTCCGAACTCCTGACTGGCCTTTATCTCGGCGAGCGTCACCGGCCGCCGTAGGCGCTCGAGAGGGCTGACCTCGAACACCACCAACTCTGTGTTGCCCGTGGGGTCGGGGTAGGCCGGACTTTCGAGCCGCGCGATGCCAACGATCGCCCTTTCCTTCCCGGTATGGTAGATGAAGGCCTTGTCCCCTGGCGCTACGGCTCTC
This sequence comes from Gemmatimonadales bacterium, assembly GCA_050117535.1. Lineage (GTDB taxonomy): Bacteria > Gemmatimonadota > Gemmatimonadetes > Palauibacterales > KS3-K002 > JASFMO01. The sequence goes on from JASFMO010000006.1 coordinate 5,874, forward strand.
ATATGCTTCTGGGCAACGGGGTTTCTCACGCCGTCCCAGACCGCTTGGCCCTCTTCGGCAAGATCGTCGTAGGAGTAGTCGTCGGGCTCGGTCTTCAGAAGCCAGTAACCAGGCATCAATCAACTTCCCCTTGAAGGTCGGGTTCGATAATCCGCTCGCGGCGTTCCACGCTCAGAACACCCTTTACCTTGCCCACCGCCTTGATCACCTTGATCAGGTGCGCCAAGTCCTCGACCTCGACGACGAAATCCCCACGCATGCCCCCTTCGACGGCCGCTGTCTCGGCACTCTGAATGTTCGTACCCGTATTCGTGATCGCGCGTGCGATGTCGGAAAGCAGTCCGCGGCGATCCGTACCCTCCACCGAAAGCCTGACGAAGATCAACTGTGCGCTGTCTTTTTGCCAGTCGATCTCGATCCGCCGCTCTGGATGCTCACTGAACTTGAGAATGTTCGGACAGTCGCTGCGGTGGATTGATACGCCCCGTCCCCGCGTAATGTAGCCAACTACGTCATCGCCAGGGACTGGCTGGCAGCACTGCGAGTACCGGACCATCAGATTGTCGATCCCCTGGATCTTCACGCCCTTGGGACCACCGCGAATTTGACCCACGAATCGCGAGAGCGCTGACGGTTTGGCCGGTTCCGGTTCAGGCTGATCCCCCGGCCACAGTTCCTTGAGCAGATGCGACAGCGCGAGATCCCCGCGACTCAGAGCCGTGTAAAGACTCTCGAGGGTACCGAACCCGCAGCGATGGCTGGCTGCCTCAAGATCCGCGTGCGACACCTTCTTTCTGCGCTTCCGCAACTCTCGCTCGAGGAATTCCTTGCCAATCTGGACTGCCGTCCTCTGCTCTTCCTGCCGGAGCCAAACGCGTATTTTCTGACGCGCCCGAGCGGTACGCACGAACTTCAGCCAATCCGGTGATGGAGACTGCTTGGAGTTCGTGATAATCTCGACCGTGTCGCCGCTTTTCAGCTCGCGGGTCAACGGCGCGATGCGACCGTTCACTCGCGCGCCGGCACAATGGTATCCCACTTCGGTGTGGACCACGAACGCGAAGTCGATGGGCGTCGCGCCTCGCGGCAGCTGTTTCACATCGCCAGCGGGAGTGAATACGAATATCTCGTCTTGATAGAGATCGATGCGCAGGAACTCCATGAACTCGTCCGGTTCTCTCGTGTCTTGCTGCCATTCGAGGACTTGCCGGAACCAGGCGAGTTTCTCGTCGACCTCGTCGGGCGCACCTTTGTAACCCTCCTTGTATCGCCAGTGCGCAGCGATCCCGTACTCGGCCGTGCGGTGCATGTCGTGCGTGCGTATCTGTATCTCGTACAGCCGTCCACCCGGACCGAAAATGGTCGTGTGGAGGCTCTGGTACATGTTCGACTTCGGCATGGCGATGTAGTCGTGGAAACGCTCTGTCAGCGGTGTCCACTTGTTGTGTATCACGCCCAGAGCGTGGTAGCAGTCCCGTATGCTCTGGGTCGTCACGCGTATCGCCATCAGATCGTAGATTTCCTCGTACGGTTTTCCGCGCTTCTGCATCTTGTTGTGGATGGACCAGAGATGCTTCGGGCGCCCCGTCACATCACAGGGGATGCCAGCCTTCTCCAGCTCCTTGCGCAGCGGATCGGCAAGTTGTCGAATCCAGCCTTCACGCTGCTTCCGCCGCTCGCGGATCTTCTTGGCAAGTTGTCGGTAGGCCTGCGGCTCCAAGTACTTGAAGGCTAGGTCCTCGAGCTCCCAGCGCAGTTTCGCCATACCGAGCCGGTGCGCGAGCGGGGCGTAGATCTCTCGCGTCTCAAGAGCGATCCGCTGCTGTTTGGTCGCCGTCAGCGGTTCCAACGTCCGCATGTTGTGCAGTCGATCACCGAGCTTCACAAGTATGACACGCGCATCGCGCGCCATCGAGACCAGGAGCTTGCGAAAGTTCTCGGCCTGCTGTTCGGTGGAGGAGCTGAACTGCACGCGTCCGATCTTGGTGAGCCCGTCCACGATTGTGGCGATCTCATCACCGAACTTATCCCGGATCTCATCAACGCCGATGGCCGTGTCTTCTACGACGTCGTGGAGAAAGGCCGCACAGATCGATGCCGTGTCGAGATAGAGATCGGCCAGGATCTTTCCGACCTCGACGCAATGTGTGATGTAGTCTTCGCCCGACTTGCGCTTCTGGCCGCGATGCGCCATCTGACTGTACTCGAAAGCGCGCGCCAGCAGTTCGAGGTCCAGTCGGCCACGGGTCTCGACTATGGCGTCGAGAAAATCAGCGGGCAACTGCGCCTGCCGCCCGGCAGGGGGCGACGAGTCCGAGACGCTCGCTGATTCGACAAACTTAGTACCGCGTTCCGACGCCATAGAAGATCCGTCATGCCCGGTGATTAGGCGGGGTGGCCAGTCGGGTCGTTTCGAAGCCGCTCACTTCTACACTCAACCCCCGCGCGGGTTTCGCGCTCACGCGCCTTGCCCCATAGAATCGCTAGATTCATGCCCCGCCGCAAGTTACGCCGTCCGGCCGGTGGCCGGCCCGTGCCGGTCGCCGGGTTGCCACAGGGGTCGTAACTCATTTGTTGACAGAGCTTATCAAGCCCAAGTCGAGGAAGCTCGTATATCGCCCATTCCCCACTACAACATGGTCCCGGACCGGAATCCCTAACACCCGACCCGCCTCCACCAGTTGTCGCGTCACTTCACGGTCGGCGGGCGACGGAGTCGGATCTCCGCTGGGGTGGTTGTGAACGAGGATTACGGCGGCCGCTGCCTCGGCGAGGGCCGGCGCGAAGACCTCTCTGGGGTGAACGACGGACGCGTCGAGAATTCCACGCGTGACCATCAATTCCCTCATCACCGCGTTCTGCGTATTCAACAACAGGACATGGAACTCCTCTTGTCGCAAGTCCCGCAGGCGTAGCTCGAATCGTCGATACACATCCCGTGGTGTGGTGACCCGATCGTCATCGTTGCGCTGCTCCTGGGCGGCCCGACGACCCAACTCCAGCGCTGCCTGGATAGCGACTGCTCGCGCCTCGCCGATCCCCGGAACGGCCATGAGCTGCGATCCCGGGGCACTGCCCAGGCGACGCAGCGATCTACCGAAGTGATCGTACAGCGTCTCCGCAATTTCCAAGGCGCTCCGCCCACAGGTACCGCTGCAAGCGAGAATCGCCAACAATTCGGATGTCCGCAGCGCGCCGGGCCCGAGAGCGAGGAATCGTTCCCGCGGCCGCTCCGTCGACGGCCAGTCCTTGATCGTGAGCGAGCCTTGCGCCACGCCGGTCATGCGTGATCCTCTCCCTTGCCGGAGTCTGGCACAAAGATCACTAGCGCCATCAACGGATCATCACCACGCGGATGTTCGGGTACGGCTTCAGCGCACCCGTCCGATGCGCCGTAGAGAGTAGAACCTGACGCGATGATAGGCTAAAGCGGAGGCGCTCCAGGCTGCCCGTGACACTTCTTGTACTTCTTACCCGAGCCACACGGACACGGGTCGTTGCGCCCCACCCGTTGACCGGCCTCGGCGGGCCGTGAGGGAGCAGCCTGCCCGCGGTTTGTTGTGACCGTTCCCGGCCGCTCGGCCGGTGCCGCCGGGCCCGTGATCACGCCGGTCGACGTAGGGCCGGTGCCACGCGCTGCCGGCACACCGAGCGCGTCGGTCTGCGCGGACGCCGCCACGCCCGTCGGTGCGTAGGTACGGCGCGCCGCTGCCACAGCGCCGGGCGCGTAGCCTTCGTCGGTGGTATCGAGGGAGGGTCCGCTGATGCGCGTGACCTGCGGGGCACGCAGCGGCTGGGGCGGCATCATCTGAGTCTTGAACAGCCGGTCCGCCAGCGTAGTCCGCATGTCAGCCATGAGATCTACGAACATGTCGTAGGCCTCTTTCTTGTACTCGATCAGCGGATCCTTCTGTCCCCATGCCCGGAAGCGTATGCCGGCTCTCAGCTGGTCGAGGTCGTACAGGTGGTCTTTCCACTTCTCATCCACCGTGTACAGGAATATGTACGAGAGGACTCGTTCCGCCTGTTCTCCAAACTCATCCAGCTTCTTATTGAACGCGGCACGGGCTTTACCCTCGACGAAGTCGACTATGGCCTCGCGTCCCTCCCATTCCATGGCGGCGTCAAGCGAGTTCTCATCCGGCAGTTCGGGGCAATGCAAGAAGAAGTCTACGAGCAGCCGACTTTTCAGTCCCGCCAAGTCCCAATTCTCTTCGCGTCCGGACTCGGTCACGTATTCGTCGACGCGGCTGAGCACGGCATGGCGGATCATCTCCCAGACTTCGCCCTTCAGATCCTCTCCTCCCTCGAGAGCGAACAGGCGAAGATCGTAGATGACCTCGCGTTGCTGGTTCATGACATCGTCGTACTCGAGCAGTTGTTTACGCGCTTCGAAGTTCATCATCTCCACGCGTTTTTGTGCTCGTTCGACGGCCTTGGTCACGAGTGGGTGCGTAATGACCTCGTCCTCCGCCCCCAGTTTGTCCATGATCTTCGCGAGACGTTCGGCCATGAACAGTCGCATCAGATCATCTTCGAGTGACAGGAAGAAGCGCGACGACCCGGGATCTCCCTGCCGGCCGGAACGTCCTCTGAGCTGCCGATCGATCCGCCGCGAATCGTGTCGCTCGGTTCCGAGGATTACCAAGCCGCAGGGCGGATCCTCGTAGCAGCCGAGCTCCTTGGTGTATCCCCGATCGAGATCAGCCTCCTCGTGGACCTGTCCGAACGAAGGTTGCTGCGCATCGATAGCACAGACGCGACACTTGACCATACCGGACTGGAGTTTGATGTCGGTGCCGCGACCGGCCATGTTGGTCGCAATCGTCACAGCCCCGGCCCGTCCTGCCTCGGCGACGATTTCGGCCTCACGCTCGTGGTACTTTGCGTTGAGCACCTGATGCTTGATGCCACGTCGGCGGAGCATGCGCGAGACGGTCTCAGACGTGTCGACACTGGTTGTGCCGACGAGGATCGGCAAAGCTCGGTTGTGCAGCCTTTCGATCTCATCGAGCAGCGCCGTGAACTTCTCCCGCTTCGTCTTGAAGATCACGTCGTCGTGGTCTATGCGCCGGACCGGGCGATTGGTTGGGATGACCACGACCTCGAGGCCATAGATCTCGTGAAACTCGGCCTCCTCGGTTTCAGCCGTACCCGTCATCCCGGCGAGTTTGTCGTACATGCGGAAGTAGTTCTGGATCGTGATGGTGGCGAGCGTCTGAGTTTCGCCGCGCACTGTGACGCTCTCCTTGGCCTCCACTGCCTGATGCAGTCCATCGCTCCAGCGTCGCCCAGCCATCTTCCGACCCGTGAACTCGTCAACGATGATGACGTTCCCGTTCTCCACCACGTAGTCGGTGTCGCGCTCGAACAGCGTGTACGCCTTCAACAGCTGGTGAATGATGTGGATCTTCTCGGATTTCTCGGCATAGGCACGTTCGCACTTCGCGATCTTCTGCTGCTTCTCATCGGTCGAAAGCGACTCGTCCTTCTCGATCTCGTGGAAAAGCTCTGAGAGGTCCGGGACGACGAACGACTCGTGATCCTGCGGCGAGAGAACATCGAGCCCCTGATCGGTCATATGGACCTGATGTCCCTTCTCGTCCATCGAATAGAGAAGCGCTTCTTCCAACTCGTGTAGACGTTTCTCTCTCATGTAGTCGGCTTCAACCCGCTGCATGAGTTTCCTGACGCCGGACTCCTGCAGCAGTTTCGCCAGTTTCTTGTTCTTGGGCATACCGCGGTGTGCCAAAAGGACCTTCTCGCCGATCGTGTAGTCGAGTTCGGCGTCTCCATCACCACTCCGCGTCTGCTTCAGTAGACCTTCGGCTTCGGCAAGCAGGCCGTTGACCAGGCGGGCTTGTCGGCGCGCCAGGCCCGCGACCTGCGAGTTGAACTCGGCGTAGCGTTTGTTGTCCTCCCGGCCGACGGGGCCGCTGATGATCAACGGGGTCCGCGCCTCGTCTACAAGCACGGAGTCAACTTCGTCGATGATCGCGTAGTTGTGAGCCCGCTGGACACGGTCCTCGAGGCGATGGACCATGTTATCGCGCAGGTAGTCGAAGCCGAACTCGTTGTTGGTGCCGTAGACGATGTCGCACTCGTAGGTAGCACGACGCTCCGGCGTTCCCGGGTCGGTCGAGTCGATGCAGCCAACCGTCAGCCCCAGGTACTCGAAGACGGCGCCCATCCACTCGGAGTCGCGCCTGGCCAGGTAGTCGTTGACAGTGACGAGGTGCGCGCCTCTTCCGGGCAACGCGTTCAGGTACAGCGGCAGTGTCGCGACCAGCGTCTTGCCCTCGCCCGTCGCCATCTCCGCGATCTTGCCCTGGTGAAGAACGATGCCGCCAATGAGCTGCACATCGTAGGGAACCATGTCCCATTTGATTTCGTGGCCGCGCACCACGACATCGCTCCCGACCAGACGGCGGCAAGCCTCGCGCACGGTGGCGTAGGCCTCGGGAAGCAGCTCATCCAGCACCGCCTGCGTTTCTTCGCGCAACTCCTGCTCGAGTTGGTCGATCCGCAACGCCATGCCTTCCCGGTCCGAGGCCGACTCGGTGCGCTTCTTCTTCTCCCGCAACTCGGTCAGCTCGTCTTCGAGCTCTTGGGTTCGCTCGAGGATCCTGGCCCGAAACTTCTCAGTCTGAGCCTTGAGCTGTTCCTCGCTGTATGCCTGAAGCTCTTCTTCGTGGCGATGGATCTCGTCCACGATCGGCTGAACGTTGCGGACGTCTCGCTCGAATTTCGTGCCAAGGACTGTGGTGACTAGCTGCTTGATCATTCTTCTTTCATCTCGCTAACCTGCTCGCTGCTGCGATACAGGGAGTGTTCTGCAATTATCTCATACACGCCTTCGGGCACAAGGTAGCGGAAGGCCCGCCCCACTCTGACGCGTTCTCGAATCTCACTTGACGAGATCTCCACGTGCGTCACGTTTACGCGCGTCGTCTCGAGGTCAGTTGTCGGCCCGAAGGTATCCTCAGGGGCATCGGGCCGCGACATGACCACGATACGCGCTCGCTCGGCGATCTGGATCACACTGTGCCAGCGGTGAATCTCGCTCAGGATATCCGAACCGATAAGAAGGTACAACTCGGCTCCTGGGAGCTCCTCGCCATACTCGGTGACCGTATCAATTGTGTAGGACGGACCGACGCGCCGCATCTCGCGCTCGTCGACCACGAAGCGCTGCGCGCCCGCCGTCGCCGCGCGAATCATCTCCAATCGCAGATGCGATGGTGCCTCGACCTTGTCACGCTTGAGTGGATGCGTGCCGGTGGGGATGAAAACGATCCGATCGAGCTCGAGCGCGGCCATGACGTCGTCCGCCACGATCAAGTGACCGATGTGCGGAGGGTCGAATGTCCCGCCGAATATGCCTAACCTCATCTATGTCTTCACGTTTCGCCGCACGCCTGCATCCGCCGCTCAATCCGACGAACGTCCACGGACTTTGCCGGCCTCGGCGGACTCGGGGTGATCCCGGATCAGACGCGCCCTCGTCTGCTCCGCGTCCTCCACGTAGCCGAGCTTGGAATAGGTCTCGTACAAGGTGAGCAATACCTCGGGTTCGACAGTCGATCCCGGGTAGCTGGCCAGCAAATGTTTCAGATAGACCAATGCCGAATCGTAGGCGCGCCGTTTGTAATAGTACATCGCGTTCAAATAGTGCTTGCGCGCAAGCTTGTCGGTCAGCTCGCGAGCTCGCGCCGCCGCTTCCCCGGCCAATGGACTTTGCGGATACAATAGTACCACAGACTGGCACTGGTCGATCGCCTCTTCGGTGTACTCCTGGTCCAGTTCCGGTCGCGGTGACAATTCGTAGTACGCCTCGCAGGCGCGATAACGCGCGTCGTCCGCCAGAGGCCCGGCCGGCCGATTCTGTGCTAGCCTGAGGAACTCGTTCGCCGCGGTCAGATATTGCCGTTGCTGGAAATACGACTCACCGATCAGATACTGTGCGCTGTCTACCTTCTGGTGGCCGGGGTCCTGAAACAGGAAACGCTGCAGCGCCTCTATCGCATTCGTCCAATCGCGTCTCTCGAAGCGCTCGAGACCGATGCGATACAACTCGTCCGCCGGTGCATCTTGGGGAAGCTCCTTCGGGCAGGCAGCTACGGCGAGAGCGAGGGCGACGAGCGAGAGCCCGCGAAGCATCCCGCTCATTGGCCCTCCTCCGTCCGCTCGTATCGTATGCTTCGGATGCGGTCCTCAGCCAGGCGGACACGTTGTCCGCTCCGGCTCGGATTGAGATCCAGCACACGTTGATATGACCGCAAAGCTTCCTCGAATTCACCTAGCGAAAACTGCAGCTCGCCCCGTTCAAACCATGCATCATCCTGCAGAGCGCGGGGGGAGCCCAGCTCGATCACAAGCTCGTAGTACTCCAGCGCCTCTATAGGTTTACCCGCCTGGGCGTCCTTTTGAGCCAGTTGGTACGCACACTGCCCAGCGTGCCAGCGAGCCTCCGCGCTCAACTCGCCCCGGCGACGCCGCTCCAGAAAGTCTTGATAGTGCAGCAATGCCTGGCCGCACTCGCCGAGCTCGTAGTAAACCCTGGCCAGTTCGTAGCGGACTTCCGGTTCGACGCTGTCGGGCTCCGACGCGACGACGGCGAGATAGAGGGGCAACGCCAGCACGTACTCGCCCAGCTCGTAGTAGTAGCGCGCGAAAGGCAGCGACAGGTCTTCCGGTACTTCACCTGGCCGTAGCGTTTCAAGCTGTTCCAGAGCCCGCGCCATTCGAGCTCGATCGTTCCGCTCAAGGGCGCGCTTCGCCATCGCCAGGAAATCCGCCACAGCCTGGTCGGCAGCTGTCGAGTCGACCGCCAGCAGTCGCGCGTAATATTCGCTCGCTTCGTCGAGCCGGTTCAGGTGCGCGTAGCCGTGCGCCAAGCGCAAGAGGATTTCCGGTTCCTCGCCGCGCGTGCGCAGTGCGACCTGATACTCTGCAATCGCCGCCTCAGTGCGACCGGCTCCTAGAAGGCGGTCTCCCCCGGCAAGGTGATCGCGAACGTCGCCCCGGCATCCTGCAAGGAGGAACACACTCAGGAAAGCAACTGCGAGGAGGTGGCCTGCCGCTCTCAGCCGTTGCCTCCCCCGGCCCCGGCTTTGGCGCGAGGCATATTGAGGAACGCGCGGGCCTTCGGATGATCCGGCGCTTGCAGCAAGCAGGTCTGCCACTCGGCTCGCGCTACGTCGTAGTCGCCCGATCTGTAGTGCACCAACCCGAGGGAGACTCGCGCTTCGACGTACTCCGAGTTCTCGGCTAGAACTGCTTCCAACTCACCCCTGGCCTTGGGTAGGTCGCCCCTCTCCATAAGCGCTCGAGACAACTTCACCCTGATATCGAGGAAATCCGGCCTCAGGTACGCCGCTCGCCGGAACTGATCGACGGCCTCCAGGTAAGAGCCGAGGTCCGCGTACAGATCGCCGAGCTCCATGTGCAAGTTGGCCAGGCGCGCGGATACCGATCGCGCGTAGGGTCGGCCGATCGAGTGATCCGCGTCCCAGGCCATGCGGAACGCCTCCCGGGCCTCTTCATACCGACCCAAGTCGTTCAGCGTGATCGCACGGTTGAGATGCGCCTCGACGTAGGTCGGGTTGACCGAGAGGGCCCGATCAAACTGCTCGAGAGCCAATTCGGGCTGTCCCGACAGGCCGAACGCCAGACCCAGGAGATGACGGATGTCCGCGTACCCCGGCTCGCGGTCGGACGCTTCGCGGAGTGCGGAGATGGCGCCGACGTAGTCGTTCTGCGCCAAGCACTCCTTCCCCTTCGAGATAAGCTGATCTGTATTCATTGTAATGAAAAGCTAGGCGGTCTTGCCTCCATCGGCAAGCGACCCGGCCCTCGGCCGGCGACGCGTGAGCCGACGCCACAACCCGTACTTGACGATGCACCGCAGGGCCGACATCCCGTCCTTCCAGTTGATCTTCTTGCCCTCAGCATAGGTACGCCCGCTGTAGGAGATCCCGACCTCGTAGATACGCCAGCCCGCAAGGGCCAGCTTGGCGGTTATCTCCGGCTCGATGCCGAAACGGTTTTCCTCGATCTCGAGGGACTGGAGGACCGGACGGCGGAACATCTTGTAGCAAGTCTCCATGTCGGTCAGGTTCAGGTTCGTGACCATGTTCGACAGGAGTGTCAAGAACCTGTTGCCTACGTAGTGCCAGAAGTAGAGCACCCGGTGCGGTCCCTGGCCGGCGAAGCGCGACCCGTAGACCGCGTCGGCTTTGCCGTCGGCGATCGGCTCCAGCAGTCGCATGTACTCGGACGGATCGTACTCCAGGTCGGCGTCTTGTATGATCGCGGCGTCACCGGTGGCTTTTGCAACGCCCGCCCGGATCGCTGCCCCCTTGCCTCGGTTCTCGGGTTGGAGGACTAGGTGGTCAACATCGCCCCGCTGCTGGAGCTGTTGCGCCAAGTCTCGTGTCCCGTCCACCGAGCCATCATCAACTACGATGATCTCCTTGTCCAAGGGCACGGCCCGGACCCGGCGCACGACCTCTTCGAGCGTGTCGCGCTCATTGAACACCGGGATCAACACCGAAAGTCTCATCGTCAGGCCCTCGCTAGCCGCGGCCAAGCAGGCCGGAGAAGTAGGCCAACGTCCGCTCGAGCCCCTCCCGAAGCCCTACCTTCGGCTCCCAGCCAAGCAGCTCGCGCGCCAGCGATATGTCTGGCTGGCGTACTTTCGGATCGTCCTCGGGTAAAGGCTGCCGCACCAGTTCCGCTTCTCTCCCCGTCAGTTCCAAGACGAGTTCGGCGAGTTGCCGCACGGTGTACTCGGCGGGGTTGCCGATGTTGACCGGCTCGATGTGGTCGGAGTTGAAGAGACGATAGATTCCCTCGATCAAATCATCGACATAACAGAACGAACGCGTCTGCGACCCGTCTCCGTAAATGGTCAGCGGCTCGCCGTGCAAAGCCTGCACGCAGAAGTTCGAAACGACACGCCCGTCGCTCCGCCGCATCCGGGGCCCGTAGGTGTTGAAGATGCGCGCGATCCGCGTGTCGACGCCGTGATAGCGGTGGTAGGCCATGGTCATGGCCTCGGAGAACCGCTTTGCCTCGTCGTAAACGCCTCGAGGTCCCACCGGATTGACGTGACCCCAGTAGGATTCGGGCTGCGGGTGCACAGCCGGATCGCCATAGACCTCGGATGTCGACGCGAGCAGGAAGCGGGCCTGCTTGTCCTTGGCTAGCCCAAGTGCCTTGTGCGTCCCCAGCGACCCCACCTTCAGCGTCTGGATTGGCAGTTGCAGGTAGTCGATGGGGCTGGCCGGGGAAGCGAAATGCAAGACGCCATCCAGGTCACCTGCCACGTATATGAAATCGGTCACATCGTACCGATAGAACGTGAAGCGTCCGTTGGCGAGCAAGTGACTGATGTTGTCGGGCGAACCAGTGATGAAGTTGTCCAGGCCGACCACTTCGTGACCCTCCGCTATCAAGCGGTCGGCCAGGTTCGAACCGAGAAAGCCGGCCACGCCCGTGACGAGTATCCTCACGTGATGGCCTCCCGTCCTAGCGGGTAGTAAGTGATTTGCAATTCTCTCATCGTGTCGTGCTTGTAGAGATTGCGCGCATCAAATATGACAGCTGACCTCATCGTCGACTTGATGCGCTCAAAATCGGGACGGCGATACTCCAGCCAATCGGTCAAGACCACGAGTGCATCGGCTCCCTCCACAGCATCGTAGTCGCGCTCGCAGTAGGCTATCCTGTCGCCGAAGACGCGGCGCGCCGTGTGCATTGCCGCCGGATCATGACCCCGGATCGTGGCACCGCGGTCCAACAGCCCATCGATCAGCACGATCGACGGCGATTCTCGCATATCATCGGTGCCCGGCTTGAAAGCCAGGCCCCAGACCGCGACGACCTTTCCGGTCAAGTCGTCCCCGAAGTGCGCGCCAATCTTCTCGAGGAATAGACGTTTTTGAGCCCAGTTCACTTCCTCAACCGCGCGCAAGATCTTGAGGTCGTAGCCTAGCTCCTCCGCCGTCCGGATCAGCGCCTTCACATCTTTGGGGAAGCATGATCCTCCGTACCCCGGACCCGGGAAGAGAAATTTCTGCCCGATGCGATGATCGGAGCCAACGCCACGCCGCACCAACGAGACGTCAGCACCGGTGAGTTCGCACAATCGCGCCACCTCGTTCATCAGGCTTATTCGAGTCGCCAGCATGGCGTTGGCCACGTACTTCGTCAATTCGGCCGATGCCACGTCCATGAAGATGATCGGGTTTCCGGTGCGAACGAAGGGCTCATACAAATCATTGAGCGCCTTCTCAGCGACCGGCGAGTCGACGCCGACAATCACGCGGTCCGGTCGCATGAAGTCCTCGATCGCCGCGCCCTCCTTTAGGAACTCCGGGTTGGAGCAGACGTGCACGGGGTGTTTGGCGCGGCGCTCGATGGTCTCGCGAACGAGTCTGGCCGTTCCCACCGGGACCGTGCTCTTAGTGACGACGACCTTCCCGTCATTCATTGCTTCGCCGATCACCGCCGCCACGTCGAGCACGTGGCGTAGATCCGCCGAACCGTCTTCATCGGGCGGCGTGCCGACGGCTATGAAGATGACCTCGGATTCGCGAGCGACCCCGGCGATGTCGGTTGTGAACCGCAGCCGGCCGGCCTCTACGTTCCTGGCGACGAGCGGTTCGAGTCCCGGCTCGTAGATCGGTATTCTGCCGTCATTCAGCGCCGCGACCTTCTCGGCGTCCACGTCTCCGCAGATGACGTCATTCCCAGTCTCGGCGAAGCAAGCCCCCGCCACGAGACCGACGTACCCCGTGCCAATCATTCCGACGCGCATAAATCTCCTCTGCAACTCGGCTGATCGTTGTACAAGGGCCGGCTTGCTTGGAGCCGTCTGGAGCGGTGTCGAAGGGGTGGTGTATTATATCTGACCCCAGAGTTCAACCGCAACAGCACCTAGACTCCGAGCAGGTCCGCCAGCGAATCACGGATATCGATCTCAGGCGCCCAGCCGGTGTCGCCCGCCAGACGCGCATAGCTCCCTACCATCTCGGAGACGTCGATCGGTCTTCGTTTCTTCGGGTCCGATTCTACCGTCACGTCGACATCTGCCAGGTCCGCCAGTATTGCCAGCAGCTCACCCACCGCGTAGGAGCGACCCGAACAGACGTTATAGACCGTTCCAACCTCGCCCTTTTCCGTCAACGCGATGTAGGCACGGACCACGTCCCTTACGTCTGTGAAATCGCGGCGCACCTCCGGCGCCCCCACCTTGACGGCTCCGCTTCCCCCCATGCGACGTATCGCGGTGACTTGCTCCGCCAGCTGCGGCGCCACGAAGGTGGCGCTCTGGCCGGGACCCGTATGATTGAAGCTGCGAGTGACGATAACCGGCAGGCCGCGGCTGCGGTGGTATTGGAGGCCCAGCAATTCCTGCGCGGCCTTCGAGACGGCGTACGGGTTGAGCGGCTCCAGTGGACACGCCTCGGTCAGCGGACGATGACGAGCCGCGGCGGCGCCATAGACATGCGCGGATCCCGAAATGAGAATCACGGGAGCGCGTCCTGACCCGCGTCGTATCTCCGCCAGCTCCTCAAGCAAGAGAAGCGTGCCTGTCGCATTGACTCGGAAGGGCGCCACGGGGTCATCAAACGAAGCGGCCGGCGACGAGAGGCCGGCCAAGTGGAATACGCGGTCCGCACGGGCACTGCGAACGAGCTCGCGAATCGTACCGACGTGCTCGAGATTCATGGCACTCCAGCGGACTCGTTCGGCCTCCGACGCGCCGAGAGTCGTCAACTGGGGCGGCACATTCAGCACAGCTCCGATGACATCCTCACCGCGTCTCAACAGCTCCGCCACCAGATGCTGACCGACAAACCCGTCTGCGCCGGTGACGAGATTCGTGGTCACGTGCCGCCTCGTTCCTCGGAACTGGATCGCAGGATCTCCAAATCGCTCTCCACCATCATCTGGACCAGCGAGCGGAAGTCGACGCTCGGCTCCCATCGAAGTTCACGCCGCGCACGGGAGGGATCGGCTACGAGCGTCTCGACTTCGGCGGGGCGTTTCAAGCTCTCGTCCTGAACCACGAAGTCCCGCCAGTCAAGATCCAAGTACGCGAAGGCCGTCTCCACCAATTCCTGAACGCTGTGCTGAGTGCCGGTACCAATCACGTAATCCCGCGGTTCGCCGTGCTGAAGCATCATCCACATCGCGCGCACATAGTCGCCGGCATAGCCCCAGTCACGCCTGGCGCCCATGTTACCCAAGCGCAGCTCATCGGCCAAGCCCAGTTTGATACTGGCGACCCCATAGGTGACCTTGCGAGTCACGAACTCGAGTCCGCGGCGGGGAGACTCGTGGTTGAAGAGGATCCCGCTGACCGCAACCAGGTCGTAGCTCTCCCTGTAGTTGACCGTGATCCAGTGGCCGTAGACCTTGGCAACCCCGTACGGTGAACGTGGATAGAAGGGCGTAGTCTCGGATTGCGGGCTCTCGCGCACCTTCCCGAACATCTCCGAACTCGAGGCCTGGTAGAACCGCGCCTTCGGACTTATGCGACGCACAGCTTCGAGAAGTCGCATCACGCCCAAGGCGGTCGCTTCGCCGGTGAGCACCGGCTGGGTCCAGGAGGCCGGAACGAAAGACTGCGCGGCGAGATTGTATACCTCGTCGGGCTCCGCCTCGGCGACGGCTGTCATGAGAGAGTTCTGATCCAGCAAATCGCCCGAGAGAATCGAGATCCGGTCTTGTATGTGGCGAATCCGCTCGAAGTTCAACGTCGACGACCGCCGAACCAGGCCAAACACCTCGTAGCCCTTCTCCAGGAGAAAATCGGCCAGATAAGAGCCATCCTGGCCTGTGATACCCGTAATCAGCGCACGTTTTGCCATTCGACCACCTCAAAGACCTCTCAGCAAGTTCGCTTTGACGAAGCTAGGCGCTCCGCGCCAGCACATTCCTCGTGTCCAATACGGGGCACTTCGCCCCCCTAATCAGGTCATAATCAATCTGGCTGTGATCGGTCACGACGATCACGAGGTTGGCGCTCGCAATCAGTCCGCTATCCAGTGGAACCGAAATGAGGTCCTGTCCTTCGTGGCGCAGCGTTGGCACCAGAGGATCGTGGTATTCGACCTTTGCACCCTTCGCTAAGAGCAATTGAATGATGTCGAGAGCGGGAGACTCCCGCGTATCGTTCGTATCGCGTTTGTACGCAACCCCGATGATGACGATCTTGGAGCCTCGTACCGGCTTACCAATATCGTTGAGCAAGGCCGCGCCCTTCTCAGCTACGTAATGCGGCATCTCAGCATTGATCTCGCTCGCCAACTCCACCAAGCGGGTCTTGTAGTCGAGCGTCTTCATCTTCCACGACAGATAGTGCGGATCGACAGGAATACAGTGCCCCCCCAATCCCGGACCCGGGGTAAACTTCATGAATCCAAACGGCTTCGTCGCCGCCGCTTCGATCACCTCCCACACGTCGACACCCAGCTTGTCGCACACGATCGCCATCTCGTTCGCGAGGGCGATGTTCACGGACCGGAAGGTATTCTCCAGCAGCTTCGTGAGCTCCGCCGCTTCGGTGCTGGTCACCGCAACCACCTTCTCGATAATCGTCGAGTAAAGGACCCGCGTGACTTCCGAACAGGCCGGTGTTATTCCACCCACGACCTTGGGCGTGTTGTTGATATGCCATACCGGGTTGCTCGGATCGACCCGTTCCGGGCTAAACGCTAGGAACAGATCCTCGCCGATTTTCAGACGTCCTCCACCAGCCAGCGCTGGGAGCATCAGCTCGCGGGTCGTGCCCGGATAGGTGGTGGACTCCAAAACGATAAGCTGACCCGGCCTGACCGTACTCCGAATCGAGTTCGTCACCGACATGATGAACGACACATCCGGGTCACCCGTCTTGTTGAGTGGCGTCGGCACGCAGATGCAAATCGCATCAGGCTCGCTCAGGCGATCGTAGTCAAGCGTAGCGCTCAGCCGTCCCGAGCCCACGGCCACGGCCAGGCGCTCGCTCCCCACGTCTTGGACATAGGACTCACCGCGGCCCAACGCTTCGACCTTTGGCTCCGAGACCTCGAAACCGAGTACCGGAAAGCCGGCCTCCGCAAATTCGACGGCCAACGGCAGGCCGACGTAGCCGAGACCGACGACGCCGAGCTGTGCCTCACGATTCTCGAACTTTCGAATCAGCGACTCCGCTACCTCACCGACCGGCGTCGCGGTTGCGAGCGTTTCCACTTGTTCTCCCATCGCTACCCTCCCAGTAGGCTAGCCACTTGCCCTGCATAGTAAGTGACAATCAGATCCGCTCCCGCCCTGCGGATCGAGACCATCGTCTCCAGCATAACCCGTTCCTCATCGATCCAACCCCTCTCCGCCGCCGCCTTCAGCATGCTGTACTCACCTGACACATGGTAGGCGGCCACGGGGTAGCCGGTCTCTCGCTTCACCCTGGCGATCACATCCAGGTAGGGCAGGGCCGGCTTGACCATCACTATGTCCGCCCCTTCCTCGATGTCGAGGCGCACCTCGCGAACCGCTTCGTCGGCGTTGGCCGGGTCCATCTGATAGCCCCGCCGATCGCCGAATTGGGGCGCCGAGTCCGCCGCCTCGCGAAACGGCCCATAGAACGCGGAAGCGAATTTCGCCGCATACGCCAGAATCGGCACATGCGCGTGTCCAGCCGCGTCGAGCGCCTGCCGGATCGCGCCGACGCGACCATCCATCATGTCACTCGGTGCCACTACGTCCGCCCCGGCGTCCACGTGCGAGACAGCGCTCCGCGCCAGTAACTCCAACGTCGAATCGTTATCAACGTCGCCCTCCGCTGTGAGCAGGCCACAGTGCCCGTGATCGGTGTACTCGCACAGACAGACGTCGGTGACGACTGCCAGTTTCTCGACCCGCTCCTTGATGGCGCGTACTGCGCGCTGCACGATCCCGTCCGACGCGTATGCCCCGCTGCCGCGGGCGTCCTTCGACTCGGGAAGTCCGAAGAGCAGAACAGCCGCGACACCGAGTTGCTCGAGGCGGACCGCTTCCGCAGCCGCTTCCGCGACCGACAACTGATCGACTCCCGGCATCGCCGACACGGGGTGGCGCCCCTGCTCGTGAGTTACGAACAGGGGGGCGATGAAGTCCGCGGGCTCGATAGCCGTCTCACGCACCATCGCCCTCAACTGCTCGGTACGACGTAGCCTTCGCCCTCTATAGACCGGAAACCCTGGCATCCTCGCCCTCATTCTTCCGTGGCTGAGTAGAACTCGCGTATCGCTTCGACCAGCCCTTCTACCGTGTAGCGCCGCGCTTCCACATCGACCCGCAGACCCGCCGAACGAGCCGCGCCGGCGGTAATCGGCCCGATGACCGCGACACGCGCTCGGCCCGGCCCCGCGTCTGACGCCTCGACGAAGTGACGAACCGTCGAAGCAGCGGTAAACGTGATCATGTCCACCTCATCCCGCTCCAAGGCCGAACGCAGCCGACCGATACCCGTGGGGTCCGCTTGCGACTCGTAGGCTATGACTTCGTCGACCTCGGCCCCGGCCGCGCGCAGTCGCTCTGGCAACACCTGCCGAGCGCCGGCGGCGCGCGGCAGCAGCACGTGCCGTCCGTCAAGGTCACCGAAGGCAATGAGCGCGTCGGCTACCGCTTCCGCCACGAATTCCTCGGGAACGATGTGCGGACGACTTCCTCGTGCCTCAAGAGCCTCAGCCGTCGCGGGGCCGATGGCGGCGACGAGCGCACGTGACGGTAGACCTTCTCTGCCCTCGGCCTCTAGCTCGCGCCAAAACCGCTCGACGCCATTGGCGCTCGTAAACACAACCCAATCGTAGCGGTCCAGTGTGGCTATGGCGCCTCGCAGGCCTTCGGGATCCGGCGGGTCAACGATCCGGATCGTAGGCGTACTCACAGCCTCGGCCCCCAGTCGGCGCAGGCTCTCGATCAGCGCCCGCGCCTGACCCGGCGGACGCGTGACCGCGATGCGCCGGCCCGCCAGCGGTTGTTGCTGGGTTCCA